>NZ_JBIWEU010000003.1:225923-377795 GCF_044762675.1 Peribacillus sp. NPDC096448
GAACATCACGATTGTTGTAAGAAGAAAAAACGCTGCGATAATGAGCATCACGATTGTTGTAAGAAGAAAAAACGCTGCGATAATGAGCGCCACGATTGTTGTAAGAAGAAAAAACGCTGCGATAATGAGCATCACGATTGTTGTAAGAAGAAAAAACGCTGCGATAATGAGCATCACGATTGTTGTAAGAAGAAAAAATGCCATGTTGACTTTGGGTGTCATTTGTCATGGAATTGGTAGTTTGTTAAATAGAAAGTACTTTGATACCGTGCTTATCAAAGTACTTTTTTTAGTTCCAAAAAGATGAGTCATGTCAACCTTACATGTATCGCGTACTCATTCTGATCCCCTTGGATTGACCTCTCTAATTCAACTATTCTTGTTTTAACTCTTCGTTTATCACATTTTCATGAAACAAATACATACCCATCGCCTGTCTCATTCTGCTCAACCTTAGGTTTATGATTCGCTTGCTTCTTCAACCATACCCTTTACAAGAGTGATTTTTGAAAAAAAGTAATAAATTTACACATTTACACTGGAACATTTGTTCTACTTGTGTTATTCTTATAAAAACAAAAGAAAAGATCTGATCGCTGAAAACGATTTGATCCGTAATTATAATTAAAGGTCGGTTGTATCCGCGGGCCTAATACGGTTGTACCGCTGAGCCGAGCCATTTGCTAACGTTCAGGGTGCCGGTGATAAGACAGCTCCGAACTTCAACAAAAGCACCCGTTCGTTCATCAAGAACTGATAGTTTTATAACAATTACAGTTATTAATCAATCATTACTCCCCATCCATCTGTTTGCCCACCATAAGGTATACTTAGTCCATCAAGTCGTTTTTGTATATCAATAATTTCTTCGTAATTTAAAAGCATTTTTTTTTAAACAATAACAAGTCCACTCTTCTGTTTCATCATCTTGTTCCAATTCACAAATAAGCCCGTCATCCCTGAATGATTTTAATACAGCTTCACCACTCTATCTGGAACCGCAATAAAAAATTCTACATCTTGTGGCTCATTAAAATCAACACCTTGTTTATATAGCATTTTTAACACTTGCCCATCTTCATCGTTAGGGAATTTTTTAGGGAATAATTTCATTATTCATGATCTCCTTCATTCTTGAGCAGTGAATTAGTTATTCTTGATATTTTACCTAAACGCCCCGTTTAGTGGACCAAAAAAAGGCTGCCGCAGCAACCCTGATATTTAATGTAAAGCATTAAAACCAAGGTTATTGCATATTCTCGGCAATCTTTTTCAGTGCCTTTGCACGAGAAACGATAAATGCTCTCATATATTTCTCTAAAAACATCTTATCAGCTAAAACTCCAATTGGTCCGAACGGTGACTTATATTAAAATGTATCCATCATTATAGTTCCGCCTGATTCCTCTATAAACTCATGTGTGTGTACGAAGGAATGGAATGCTCCCTTCACCATAATATCTACAAACTTATTTGGTTTTTCCATTAGTGTCACTTTGGCTTTCAGCCTTTGTTTTATACCAAAATGTATGGCTTCCCAAGTAACTGTATCTCCCTCCTCTAATAGCCCTTTTGTCACACCATCAACAGCAATTTCCTTTGTTTTCGCTGTCGTTTTAGTATGGATATCCACACTCCTAGCTAGGTCAAAACATAATTCAACTGGTGCTTTAATAAATTGTTGATACTCAATAACAGGCATTTTTAATCTCCTCATATAAGCACTTTCTACCCATCATTATAGCTCGTTAAAGCAAATATTACCTCTTATTCCCTTATCCTTACCTGTTTGTTCCATAAGAAAAAGCTGCCATAAGACAGCTCTTCCGGTAAACCCTTCGCCTGCTATGCTTACTTTTTCATAACGGGGATCCATATTTCACTTCTAAATGTTGGTGAGGTTATGTCTTTATTTTCATTCCAAAGGATTTCCGGCCCTTCACTTTGTTCATAGTTAGAGGATGGAAACCATTCGGAATAAATGCGTCCCCAAACATTTTGCAGTGTTTCTGGAAAGGGGCCGACTGCTTCGAATACCGCCCATGTAGACGCATCAACTTTCAGCTGTGTTAAGTTATCTGGACATTCCCTCGTTGTTGCTGCGCCGATATAATGATCAAGATCCCCTTTTTCCTCGAAACGGCCCTCGGAAAAGTTCGCAGATGCACTAAGCAGCCCTAATGGCTCGACATTCGATAGGTTTTTAAGTTCATTTATCGTTTTCTCGTCTAAACTTTTCCACATAGATGCTATCTCTGGATTGACCCCGTTAAAAATGATTGGAACCCTTTTTTTAATTCCAATTATGTGAAATGCCTCTTTTTCTTCAATTCGATAGTTCATTTCACTGCCTCCTTTAATGGATAATTGGAAGGACATCGGTGGATAGGCTTTAAGTGAATGGCCATTACTTCTCGCTTCTGATGGTGTGATACCATGCAAATGTTGAAACGCTCTCGCAAACGAGTCTGGTGAACTGTACCCGTACTTTATCGCAATATCAATGACCTTTATGTTGTAATTTTTAAGCTCAAACGCTGCAAGTGTAAGTCGTCTTCGGCGGATATACTCGGATAGTGAAATACCTGCAAGGAAGGAAAACATCCTTTTAAAATGATATTCCGAGCAATAAGCTAGCCTTGCAACTTCTTTAAAATCAATTTCGTTCGTAAGATTTTCTTCAATGAATTTAATGGCACCATTCATATTTTTGAGCGAATCCATTCAATGACCTCCCTTATATCAACAGAATAGCAGGAGTTGAAACTAATCATCCGACATTCTGTGCACGATTATGCAGGGTCTAATCCCTTGTGTTAAAAGTACTTATTGTTGAAATGGGGATTTACGGACTTTTTGCATAAATAGCTCTGGTTTATCAATCTGATTAAAACCGTATTTTTTATATAATGAATGTGCATCATTCGTTGCTAACATAAACCGGCGAACCTCTTTTAGTTCGGAATGGTTGGTGATAACATCCATTAACCATTTTGATAATCCTAATTTACGATAGTCAGGTAAAATAAACACATCGCAAAGATACGCATGGGTTGCTAAATCGGTTATTACCCTTGCAAATCCAACTTGTTCACTACCTTCATTACCTATTTCACCCTTATAAACCCCAAAACATAAGGTCGTATTTTCAATTGACTTTATTACTGTTTCCTTTGGTATCCCCTTTGACCAGTAAGCTTCTTGATTCAAAAAATTATGTATTACATCTACATCTAAATACTTTTTATTAGTAGAAATCGAAAATCCTTTAATATTCATTTTACATCCCCCTGAACTTTTTTAATTTTCTGTAATTATACCTTTAATTTTTTGAACTGGCCTGCCGCGTTGATCTCATAATTATAAGCTGCCTTAAATATAACTCGATCTTCAGCTAACGGACCAGTTCGTTAAGTAAGGGGATAAGGGATTCTTGGAAGAAATTTAATTACAACTAGTATATCTAAGTAATTCGGAACAAATATTAAACATGTTGCAAATTCAAAGGAGGTGGCTAAAATGAACGCACAACGAGCAGAGGAAATTGCTTCTTCACCAAATATGGTTAATGTAACTTATAATGAGGAAAGTATCTACATTGAACACGTGGATGAACAAAATGGAACAGCTACAATCCATCCCCTTGATGATCCAAATAAAAAACAAAGTGTTTCTGTAACCAGCTTACAAGAACAGTAATTTCCTCAATCAACAATAAACCTCCACTTCCCGGTGGTGGTTTATTGTTCGATTAAGTTCATTGAACATCACCACCTCTTGTATAACATGTATCCATCCAGAAACATAACAAAAAAAGCCAACATCATTTGTTGACTTGAATTCCTAATTAAGTTTACAACCTGCACTAAACGAATTTCGATGGGCTAAGCAATCTTTTAATAGTATTACTTATATATTTCATTCTCTAATATAATCACTTTTTCCCCATTCGCTGCTTTCCCTATTTGTTTCGTATTTTCAACCAAACGAAAAATATTATCACAGCATTGTTTGGTGCCTATAATTAATAATGGTACACCTATAAAATCAATTTTTAATACTCTTGATAAATATCCCCCTATAGACATGGCAATAGGCACTGTTGGTGATGTATTGGAGAATACTATTTTTTCGTTAAAATGAAATTTCCCTTCTAGTAGTAAAGTCAATTCTTTTAATGCCGGAACAACAAGTTTCTCTCTTTTATGTCCCATTGTATAAACGGAGTTGCCATCTTCATCGGTCCCGCGAAAAATCAGCTTTCCAAACTCTTTTTTCGTTAATTTATTAAAATATTTTACATTTAATATTTCTTCCGAAGTTAGTTTTCTTTCCGATTGAGGTAATTGTTTTAAATGATAGGCGGCAGCCAAAGACGTGGTATGCGTACCCCCATAATCATTATAGATATATATCATGAAATCATCCCTAATAGTTTTTTTAATACTATTATGGTCATATACTCCATTTCCAATTCAGTTGATTATTGTCGGGAAATATACTGAATTCAGGAATATGATCTCATTTCACATAATCAAGTTGGCCTATCCATAAACACGACCTTTGTGCTGTCCGATTAGTATATTCCTGTCCTCAGATCATCAAGTCCTAATAAAAAAAGAGTACTCTTATCAGTCGCGGATGATAAGGGCACTCTGTTATTGTTTTTATTATTTATAACTGGGTATGTATAGTAACGGGTTCTAAAATCCTCCCAATCCTAGAGAAGGGACAGAAAATTTTATTAGCTTATCATTGATTCTTTCTTTTTTAATCGGGGCAGGCAATACTGTGTTCCTGACATCAGCGACCGTGTTAAGGTCAAAAGATTTTATTGCTTCACCTTTTTGGTTCATGATTGAAAGAATTCCCTCATTACTCGTTTTTAGACTAGGTTGATCACTGATTAAATGAGTATAGTATAAGTCTTCGTTCAGCGTGTAGGAATTAGAGTAGTCCGCTGAATAAAGCTTGCTTTTTTTATCAATTTTGCCTGATTTAAAGTTTTCAAAGCCATAGTTGAATAAAAGCTTGGTATCAGAGTAGGCAACTTTGTCTGAAGGAGCTTTTAGAGTGACAGCAATCAAGTCCTGATCTCCTCTAGTGGCAGTAGAAATCAGGGTGTAGCCGGATTGACTGACGAAACCGGTTTTCCCGCCGGTTATTCCCTTATAGGGGAGTTCGCCTTTTAATATTTTATGATGGGTAATGAGAGTTGTGTCCCATGTTTCCACTTCCCATAGTAAATCCTTCTTCCCAAAATACTCACGGAAAGTTTCATTTTTCATTGCATATTGGGTAATTTTCGCAAGGTCACTGGCTGTAGTTACATGGTCTTTGTCAAACAATCCATGGGGGTTCCTAAAATGAGTATCGGTGACGTTTACTTCTTTGCTTAAAAACTCATTCAAATCTTCCATGAACCGTTTTTCACTGCCAGACATATGCTCGGCAATTGCGATGGCTGCATCATTTCCGGAGTTGATCAGCATTCCTGCAATTAATTTGGAAAGCTCTATTTCCTCCCCGGGTTCTATAAATACCGAAGACCCGTCTGCTTTCGCTGCTTTCTTGCTAACAGTAACTAGTTCATCCATATCCCCGTGTTCTATAGCATATATAGCCGTGGCAACTTTCGTTAGACTGGCTGGATACATACTTTTATCCATGTTTTTTTCGTATAATACTTTTCCACTTTTCGCGTCAATAATGATCCCGGCTTCACTATTGATGGGTAAGTCAGATTCTGCACTTACCGTCGTAGAGGCGAAAGGGATTAAAGCCAAAATGAAGATGAAGAAAAACTTTTTCATATCCCGCTCCTTTGATGATAGTAAAATCTTATATAGTCATAATAAAATAAATCTGAATGTTTAGAGTTGATTTATTGAAAGTGAAATACAAAAGTAATTACCTGTTAATAATTTTGGAAACATTTCGGGTAATCACCTTCATTTTCTTTCCTGAAATAACTTTATAAGGGTTGTCACCCTTTTAGTGGAGCCTCCATTTAATCCCCCTTTAAATAGATTTTCTTGTAAATTACTAAATATCTTTTCATGAAAAAACCCTTCAAACTGAAGGGCTGAGTTTGTAGCAAAAAAGGTTTTACCTATATTTCAAAACAAACTTGATTGGAACGCAAGGTGCGAGACTCCTGCGGGAAAAGCGCATCAAGGGGAGACACCGCAGGCGCAAAGCGAGTGCCTGGAGTGGAAATCGACGTTTGAGGTGGTTTTACAAACCCTCATAAAAACAGCAGACAAACTTGATTTTCATCGAGTTTATCTGCTGTCTCACCCCTTCAAACTGAAGGGTTAGTTACTTTATAGGTGTTAAGATTCTGTTAGGTTTTCATTTTCATTCCCGTTAACACACATTCCACTTTTACAATCGGTTTTCTTGATAATATAAATATAATGGTTACAGGTATGACTAATAAAACATAGTATTGGTCACTTTCCTTGATCCAATCATAAATAAATGAGTTATAAACATATTCCAGAAAAAACATATGAAAAAGATAAATAGCTAATGTAATTGATCCTATTTCAGTAAAAAAAGTATGCTTTCTAGGAACAATACATAAAAAACAATAAGTTGCTGCTCCCATAATTAAGTAAACGAGTAACTTATATATAAAACCGAGGGCAATGGAGCCTTCCATTAATTCCTTATAACCTAAACGGCCATAAAACCATTCCCTCCAAGTGGTTTCCCCATAGAAATAGATACCGGTAAAGATTAACCCTAGTACAGCCCAGCCTATTAGGGCATTACTTTTCTTTTTAACCCATTCAAAATGATGTTTTTCTAAAAAATATCCAATTAAAAAGAAAGGAAAGAAAAAGAACGTTCTCGACAAACTTAACCATTCATTCACTTCACCAAAGTAACCGATTATTAGAGAGACAATTATTGAAAAAACGATTCCATATTTCCTGGAGGAAAACATAAACAATAATATATTCCAGCAGAATAAGCTTATTAAGAACCATAAAGCCCATCTTGGAGTTAAAATTGTGAATTCAATTGGTTCATCAAATATCTTCTGATAATAGAAGGTATAAATCACCTGGAATATTAAATATGGAATTAATATTTTCTTAATCAGCCCCCAGAGGTCCTTTTTGCTTTTTATCTTTCTTGAAAAATAACCGGATACTAAAATGAAAGCTGGCATATGGAATGAAAAAATAAACAAATAACTAGTTAAAATCCATTCGTTTTCTTCCACCATTCTAGCTAATGTGTGTCCCAAAACAACTAGTACGATTAAAACAGCTTTCGCATTATCAAAATACGGATCACGTTTCATGAAATCTTACCCCCTATAAAGAAACTACTAGTTATATCTTCTGATCCTCATTTATGGTTTGAATGAAAAAGCCGGCGTTCCTCTAAATATAGGATTGCCGGCTTTTTACTTAAGGAACTTCATTGGAGTATCTACCATATCATAGCTTGTTTACAGTTTAGTTAATGGAAAATAACAGTTTGATAACAGTCAAAAAACTGCCTATATCAACACACTCACCCGTTAGTGACTTGCCGGAACGAACAATCACTTCCATATTCAAAACTCCAGGCAGTTCCAGACGTTTTCGCCTTTCCAAAACGGGTAGTGTATTATAGAAGCATGAGTATGATAACGTCTCTCTATAGGAGGAATGTTCATGAATCCGGTCATTTTGTTTGATGGTGAATGCAACTTTTGCGATTCGAGTGTCCAGTTCATTATAAAGCGGGATCCGCAAGGGCTTTTTCATTACGCTTCGCTTCAAAGTGAGGCAGGACAAGAGTTGCTGAAGAAGTATGATGTTCCTGCAGATATAGATAGCATGGTGCTGATCGAAAAGGATAAGGCCTACTATAAATCGTCTGCAGCCTTGAGGATTTGCCGCCGCTTACAAGGTGCATGGAAATTGCTCTACGGTTTCATCATCGTTCCAAGCTTCATCCGTAACTTCGTTTATGATTTCATTGCCAGGAACCGGTACAATTGGTTCGGAAAGAAAGAAGAAAGCTGTATGCTGCCGTCGCCAAGTGTTCGAAAGCGGTTTTTATAAATAGACTTGTAAACATTAATGTTAATTTAATTAAAGACCGTGGGGAAATAGTTCGCACTTAGGGGAAGAAAATCAAGAAAAGGCTAATCAAAAAACATCTTCAGAAGTTTGGGTAAAGGAGCAGATAAAATTAATAGCAGTTGCCAATGAAAACCCGGAAATTAATCTAGATACACTTTATTCGCTCTTTATCGGGAAGTAAACAATTAAAATCGAAGCCCCTAACTGCCATATTAAGCTCGGAATGAAAACACAGATGGAAAAGGTATTTAATTTTCTACTTTCGTTATGGTTTAGATTATCCCTTTATTGGGATTCTATAACGTAAAAAAGGTAATTCAGCTGAATTACCTTTTTTACGTTATAGAGTTTCCGGTAAGGCTCTATAACGAATGTGGTTGGTACACATTAAAGAACAATATTTATGAAGTTTGTTTATATAATTGTTAAGGGTGAGTTATTATTTGCTCAACTTTATTAAGAGTACTAGCATTACTTGGAATAAATTGAGCAGTTAATTGATAGTCTCCTTTTGAAAGCAACTTCGAATTAATTCTTATAGTATACTCCCATGTGTCTCCTTTATTAAAATCTTTTTTATGTTTTTTAGTCGGTTGAGATTCAACAGTAATGATATTACCCTCTTTAATTGGACTATTCGTTATTGTTTTGAATTCTACGTCTATTTCATTACCTGTAGCAAACTGCAAATTAAAGTTCTTATTTGTATCATTGGTAATTTTATAAGTAAAACTCTCATAGTCTTTTGTTGTCAATTGATGTTCAAGGGATTGTTCGACGTTAAGATCGAGTTTATTGTTCTTTTTATCAATTTGAGCAATGTAGTAGTAATAGGCAAATATTATTAATGAAGAAATCAAAATACCAATAATTAACTTTCGCACAAGATACACCCTTCCAAATGTTGAACATTACATGTTTTATTCCCTCTTTTTTGTTACTCTAATTATTTATTTAGTAACTTTTCACACTGCTTGTAGGAGGATTGTCCGCGTAGTCTTTACCCGTTCCTGTAGAAATTCCGTATGAAAAACCTCCTGAGCCACCACCAATAGATGGAGTTATCGTTGTGAAAGCATGAGAATATTCTACTATTGCTTGTAAAGGTCCATTGTTTTTACTTGAAGCAGATTTAGGTAGATAAATATATTGAGTGAATTTCCCTATATCATCATGTGATCCAGCACGTAGATCTACTTTCCAAGACATACCCGCTTTTAAAGAAGGTTTAAAAACAGTAACAGATTCAGTAATAGGAATTGCACCATAATAAGTATGAGATAATTTACTTGTAGATTTATACCAAGCGTTATCAGTCCAGGCTAGAGCAAAAAGATCCACGTACCGATTTTTTGGCATGCTATTCCAATTATAACTACCATTTATTTTAAACTGTTTTTCATTACTATTCTTAATTCCAAGATAAGACGCACTTACTTTTAGAGTAATACTTCCACCATTCTTTAAATTTTGAGCTTGTACATCCCCACTACTTTCATCTTCCGGGACAAATGTATAGGTAGTTTCAGAATAGTCAGGATTCATTGCTCCTTCAGATATAAACTCTTTCATTTCTTCATTAGTTGTTCCATCAATAGCTTCTTCTGACCAACCAGCTTCAGTTAAAAATGCCAATTCTTCTTCGGTTAATTCATCTTGTTTCGAATCTGTTTGGACGTTATCTGGATTATACGGTTCAACATATTGAGAGATAGAAGGATCAACATTTACCAATTTATATTTTTTTTGATTATCTAGTGTTGTAGCGTAGTCTTTTAATTTTGTGCGCATTTCTTTATTATCAAGGTTTACATTTTGTGACCAAAGAAGGGCTGCAACTCCTGAAACATATGAGGCAGCTATAGAAGTACCACTTGCTGTTATATGATCGCCATTTAAATCTAAAGTTTGGATATTTACTCCCGGGGCAACCAATTCTAATTGATCGCTATAATTAGACAATGAACTCATTTGATTATAGAAGTCTGAGGCTCCAACACCAATTACATTATCATAGGCAGCCGGATAAGTAACTTTTTCAGTCCCCTCATTTCCTACTGAAGAAATCATTAAGACTCCTTGATCATAAGCTTTATCAATCACATTTTTCAATATTTCAGATTCTTTAATACCACCGAAGCTCATGTTTATAATATTAATATCTTCTTTAATTGCCCACTCAATTCCTTCAATTATATCACTATATTGTCCTGTACCATTTTGATCAAGTACTTTTCCAACATACAATTTAACATCTGGAGCTACTCCGTGGAATCCAGAATTTTCATATGAAGTTGCAATTATACTAGATACTGCTGTTCCATGACCGTTTAAATCAATAACATCTTCTTCACTATCTATAAATGAAGCTTGCTTTTCTATTACTATCCCAGATTGATTAGAAATCCCGGTGTCTAAAATTGCAAGTTTAATGCCTTTTCCAGTTATACCATTTTCATGAGCTTTATCAGCATTAATTCGTTTTGTTCCCCAACTATATCCATTTTCAAGATATGTTTCTCCATTTAAAGGAGTAGATTGTACTGTTACATCTTCTTCAATCAGTTTTACAGTTGGATTTTTCTTTATTTTATATAATTCATCAGCTGTTAATGATGCTTTTGCAGTCTTAAAATGCTTGTATTTCCCTTTGATTTCACCTCCCTCTTTTTCAATTAATTTAGTATCCAATTCTTTATTAAACTCTACTAAATAGTTCTTTTCGCCTTGATTCTTTGCTTTACTTACACGAGGCTGTGAAAAAAATGAAAATATTAAGATAAAAACCGCAATAAATGAAATGATTTTTTTCAACTAACACATCTCCAGTTCAAATTTTTTATTTAAATATTATATCTCAAAAGAAACACTAGATATATTTTACCACGTTTTATATAAATTAGTATATTTTACCCATTGTATTTTTATTATCTTTTGAAATGATGGTCAATAATTAGGTAAAATTTTCCTAAAGAAACTAATTAACCAAAAACCAGTAGAAAACATTAGATAATAACAAAAGCGAGCAATACTGAAATTAAACTGATAATAGCAAATAACTTAATAGCTCTACTCATTGGTCTAGCAGGTTTCAAGCAAAAAATTGTGCGGATAGTCATACAAGGATTGCCGCATTTATAATGACTTAATCTTGTTTCACATCTTCTCACAGATTTGGAACAGGTATTATATCGGGTCTATAAAGAAAATCAATACTTTCCTATAAAAAAGGCTAATAAACAAAAAAAAGGACGATAAGCGATCTTGGCTTTTCGTCCTTTTCATTGTGTGAATGTGGAGTATCTCCATAAATGATTGGCCGTAGGGTGCGCCATCATTTCGAGTCCTTTGTTTTCCGCTAGGTGCAGCGGTTCCCAGTTTTGGCCATCTTCCTCCTTTAGGTAGACTTCGTGATGCGGTGCCTGATCATGATAGCCGGCGATATTGATTTCGCCATTTCGGTAAAAGGTCCCGATCACTTTATAATCCACGGCAGGTGAAATGATGATTGGGTTGCCTACAGAGTGTGTCAGCTGAATTGTCGTTTTCTCCTGATTGGATAATACGCGCTTCACTAAAATGTCTTCATCCGAGGCCACTCCCTCCTCAAGGAAATCCCCATCATGGTTGTAGGCCTCACTTTTCCCGACCGCTTTGGAAAATTCAATCTCGGCTTCACGTTCCTTTTCGTGAATGTACACATCGACCCTGGTCCGGAAACGGGATGATTCAGGATCAAACCCGCGGTTGTCTCCTTTAAAATAGGGAACCTTTGAGGCAAGATTGGGGTTTTTCAGCCACTCTTCCGGTAAAAAAGTGGAATAGCGCAGCTGCCAATTTCTTTTCCTTTTACCATCAACATCGTTTTCAACTGACTGCAAAAGCTGTTTTACAGGTCCTATCTTTTTTGTATTCGTTATTTCCTCAATCGCTGCCTGTGCTTGGGAGGAACCTTTTTTTACGGCTCCGACCATACTCGCTACAAGGGATTTCACGGCATAGGACTCCTGCTCTGAACGCGGAAGGGGCCGCTTTGCTTTAATGGTATAGGTGTATTCCTGATCTTCACTAATACTCCGATCACTAAAAGAACATCCACGCACTTTCCCAATATCCACGCCGTTTCGGTAAATCGTATACTCTTTTATTCCCTTGATGGGCTCCCATTCCAGGCTGGCTTGGCCTTTTGCGACAATTGTAGTGAATACCAAATCCAAAAGGATATTATCCTCTTTTTTATTCTCGGCGGTCGTTGATGTCTGTATTTTCATCCTGTTCACTGCCTGTTCTTTTTCATTCAAGCTATCTATCGTGTACGTATAGATGGTTCCTGGACTCAGACCACGATCTGCAATCTTTGGCTCCGTGCCGCTGTAAATCAGCTCTCGCCCCCTGAATACCCGATAGTAACCGCCTTCATCAGGCCAAATAAGCTTTATGGAATCTTCTTTCCGTTCGATCTTGCACATCAATGAAGCCGTTTTGAATTCCGCCTGATGCTTCCTCTTATTGGAAACCAGATAAGCGATTCCCGCAAGACCAAGAGCAAGCAATGAATGCCGTGCAGTGAATGTAACTCCGCCTGCTTTTAAACGGGGAAATGAATAACGGGCAATCAATTTCTTCATCACCTCTTCCTTTTCTAGATGTTATTCTTTACCCACTTTAATCTCTAAGCACACTTTGCAATGTGCTGTAAAAGACAACTTGCTGGCATAAAAAAACCGAGGGAATGGTATTCCCCCGGTCATCTATAAGTTTCAGTGGATTATATTTTAACGGCGGCTTTTTTCCCCGCCTTTGCGTCCTGCTTCTTCACGGCTCATTTTTCCATCATCGGAATCATCACGTTGATTTCCCCGTGCCTCTCCGCCTTTTTCGCCGATTTCCTGATAGAATTCCTTGCCATGACTGTCGGATGTCGCTTCTCCGCCTTTTTTACCAATCTCTTGATAGAATTCCTTATCATGATTTTCGGATGTTGCTTCTCCGCCTTTTTGGCCAATCTCTTGATAGAATTCCTTATCATGATTTTCGGATGTTGCCTCTCCGCCCTTTTGGCCAATCTCTTGATAGAATTCCTTATCATGATTTTCGGATGTTGCTTCTCCGCCTTTTTGGCCAATCTCTTGATAAAATTCCTTATCATGATTTTTCGCTGTTGTTTCTCCACCCTTACGTCCTGCTTCTTCACGACTCATTTTTTCATTGTTGTTAGCCATTAAAAATTCCTCCTTATTATTTGGATTTTTCATGTACTAGCTACATATGTCATGTACCCGTTTGAACAGCCATAAAACTAGATTCAGCTAAATACTTCAGGTCGCTTCTTTTATTTAGCGGCAGCTTTTTTCCCCGCCCTAGCGTCCTGCCTCTGCCATGCTCATTTTTCAATCATCGGAACCATCACGTTGATCGGCTCTAGCTTCTCCGCCTTTTTTGCCAATTTCCTGATAGAATTCCTTATCATGATTTTCGGAAGTGGCCTCTCCGCCTTTTTGACCAATCTCTTGGAAAAATTCCTTATCATGATTTTTTGCTGTCGCTTCCCCGCCTTTGCGGCCAGCTTCTTCCCTGCTCATTTTTTCATTGTTGTTAGTCATTAAAACTCCTCCTTATTGTTTGGGTTTTTGATGAACTAGCTACAGTCTTATGTATACCCGATAGTTTTGATATAAAACTAGAATCTATTAAATCTTTTCCATTTCAAAAGGAAAAGCCTCATGGATGATATCACCCATGAGGCTCACCGCTTATCCTTAACCTGACTTGGGAATCCCTTCTCGCAGGCGATCTGGCAGCTCCACAAGGGTTTCATTCAAAGTATCCAATTTCGTTTCAATCCTATGAAGCAAATAAAGGGTAACAATGATCGGGAACCCAATATCACTGACAAATGGCAGGAATTGATCCACTTTTTTTCACCTCTCTTCCAGGGTGACCAACAAGACCCGTTCGTTAGATGAGTTCCACTTCCTCGACATTCCGCTCGACAAGGCGTGCCGCTTTCAAATCGACGAAATCCCCTGAAGATGTAACAAACACGTTCCCCGCAATGATTTTTTCCATTGCCAGTTTAACCGTATTCACTTCGACCGGCTCCTTCGGATTATCAACGGAAATCGTCGCTGACTTTCCTTCCTCCGTAACGAAAATCAATTCCAGTACTTTAGCCATTTCAACTCACCTCCCCCGCTTCGGCATCTTTCCAAATACCGATTAGCCAATCAATGAATACGTATCCAGCCGGTTCACTTCACCCATTGGATAATTCTGCACACTTGAGATTGCAACAGCCGTCGAAAACAACTGATCCGCCGTCGCCTCGACCTTGATGTTCGAAAATGTCCTCCGCTTGAAAACGAGAGCCCCTTTTTCATTTAACCCCGTCTCAAAATCGATCCGCAACGTACTTGAAACTGGAATCTGGTTTGCCATGCCACTCACCCCCTTTCACACTCTATATAAACTTTTACAGGAAGAAAGTAGCATGGTCTTGAAATTTTCCAGGGAAACACATAAAAAGCTCCCCATCATTTGGGCAGCTCTAAAATCAGGAGATCCTTTTAAACAAATTTTATTTTTCTACTGCATCATCAATTGTCTTCTTCTCTCACTAATGAATCTATCTCAATCATGAGTGGTTTTTCTACAAAACTAATTCTTCTCATTATTTGTTGTATTACTCTCGGAAAAAAGTAAGCTCCAAAGAAAGCACAGATAAAAGCCTGTGACCAAGTTTTTAACCATGTAGATAAGAATCCATGATCATAACCCCTATTTATTGAGACTAATATAAATGAAATAAAAAAGGACATACAAAAAGCCATTAAAAATGCATAAATAATATTGCTGTATTTAACGTTAATATTCATTATTTTTCTGCTTCAACTCCTTTGTTGTTCTGTTCCCAACTATATTTTATTTCTTCCATTTACATTAGTAAAACCAATTTTTATAATAAATCTATTAGAAACACTAATGCAAAGGGGTTAGTAAGGTTGAATTCGTATTATGCTTTTATCAAAACCATAGAAACAAGCAGTTTTACAAAAGCTGCTGAAGAACTTGGCTATACGCAGTCCGCCATTAGCCAAATGGTGCATTCATTAGAGGAAGAGCTTTCCACAACTCTTATTATACGTTCTCGAAAGGGTATTACCCTGACACCAGATGGCGAGGAATTTTTGCCATATATCAGGAAGATTTGTAATTCACACAGGGAACTGACTGAAAAGCATAAAGAGATGGAGGGACTGCAAAGCGGCCTTATTCGAATTGGCACCTTTTCCAGTGTTACATGTCATTGGCTACCAGGATTGATCAAAGAATTCAAGGAACTTTACCCAACCGTTCATTTCGAATTACATCAAGGAAATTATACGGAAATCACAAACTGGATTAAAGAAGGCAGCGTAGACTTTGGCTTTGTGAATTCAAATGTTACGGATTTAACTGCGATTCCCTTGCAAGAAGATGAAATGGTGGCTGTAATGCCACTAGATCACCCTTTAGCATCATCCACAGAAGTCTCCTTGGAGGAATTGCTAAAAGATCCTTATATCCTTTTGGATGAGGGAGTTATACATGAACCATTATTAATTTTTAAAAAGTGCCATCTTGAACCTGATATACAATACCGTGTATATGATCCTTATGCGATTATGTCCATGATTGAACATGGGCTTGGCATTTCGATTTTACCGAAACTGCTCTTAAATAAGTGTCCCTATCATATTGTGACGAAAACCATCTCTCCTTCCATTATCCGAACAATTACTTTGGCGTATAAGGATAAAAAGGTATTGCCAATAGCAAGCAGGTATTTTATTGACTTTATCATTGAAAGGTATAGGGAACTCTAATCTCTATTTTCATTATCATTTTCCTTTTATTTTCCCTTTAAATTATTTTTTTATGACTGACATTCTTGATGCGAAGTTAAATTGCATTTGGCGATAAATGGCACGTCATGTTCGCTCTTTCTGGGAAATAATAATCACGAAAGGAAGTGGATGTTGATGTCATTAGAATGGTTTGACAGAGTAAGCGGGGAATTGCAGGATCATCTTAAATCAATTTGTGAGAAATACGACCGCAATGGCAGTATGATCGTGGAGCGCGGGTCTAAGCATCCACGCATCGAGTTTTATACAGAGCTGGAAGACGATGAGCGGGATTATTTTTCCTCGCTGTTTTTTGATCCGTATAATGAAGAATTTTATATGGAATCGTTCGATCCGGATTTAGGGCAGATCAGCAAGGTCATCCTTTCGGATATTGAAGATATCGTCGATGCTGTCCATGAGAGCTTCCATAACTATTTGGAAGAGGAAGAGGATGAGGATGAGGATGATTATGCATATGAATTGGATATGGATGATGAAAATGATGATTTGTATGATCCTGACGGCGAAGATTCCGATATATACGAAATCGATGTAGACTGGGAAACGCCTGAAGTGACCGCCTATATCCAGGATAATGAAGTGGAGGTCACCTATCAATTCGGGATCGTTCAGGAGACGGGTGATGGTGTGCTGAAACGGATCAATCGGATTCGGACAGCGGATGATGACCTGATAAAGGATGAAACGAATTTCATTTTCAGCAAGGAAGAAGCAAGCACGATCATCGCCATGATAGCCAGTCATATGGATTCACTTAGTGAAATGGAATAAAAAAAGCATTAAAAACCTTGTCCATGATCATCATGGACAAGGTTTTATTAAATAATAATCAGTTCATATACCTCTGATAATTGCGTGACCCGTTCCGTATCACTCGCTTCCTTTGCATGCTTGATTTCCTTAGGAAGAATATGGTTAAGGAGACTGGCTTCTTTACCGGATAGCTTATTGACGAGTTCTTCTTCAGAATGAAAGTGTCCGCTTTTGATTTTATTATAAATTTCCTGCGCTTCAGGATATTGGTCCGTATAGTTAGACAATATCTCACGCAAGTAACCAATCGTACGATCCATCAAACCATCCCTCTCGAATGTTAGATTTTTGCTTACATGCTATACCTTCCCCCATTTTTTGATGATAAATTCCTGAAAAAAAAAGATATCCAAGTCAATGGATACCCCTTATTCAGTCTTCCTCCCAAAACAAATCATCCAATGTACGGGATAATGCTTTACAAATACCGACACATAAACTTAATGAGGGATTATACTTTCCGGATTCAATCAATCCTATCGTTTGCCTGGATACGCCGACAATCTTGGCCAGTTCATCTTGTGACAAGTCCTTTTCTACTCGTGCAAGCTTCAGTTTTATATTTTTCAAGGGAAAGCACCTACTATTTCTTATAATCTTAGCTATTTTTCATTCCGATTTTCTTCGCCAGCAAGTATATACCACCAAAAAACAGAAGTAAAATCGGCAAATAGATCATAACGGATACAAACGATACCAATACAAAATACCATACGCCCTGGGAACTGCCATCAGCATAGGATACAGCACTATTCACCCCCATGAATAAAGAGATGATGAGTGCTAAAGCAACCGTCCCAAAAATTGTCTTCCTGCTCATCGGTGTTTTGCTGGTGCGGTCATGCATCTCCACTTCATCCCAGAATACACCTAAGAAAATGGAACGAGCTAAGTAATACAGCCCCCCTGCAACAAGGATCGCGAATTCCAGATATAACTCCCCGCTGCCTGCACCATATTTA
This sequence comes from Peribacillus sp. NPDC096448, assembly GCF_044762675.1. Lineage (NCBI taxonomy): Bacteria > Bacillati > Bacillota > Bacilli > Caryophanales > Bacillaceae > Peribacillus > Peribacillus sp. NPDC096448. Next base: position 243,699 of record NZ_JBIWEU010000003.1, read on the forward strand.
TATAGTTTGAAAAGTGCACTCACCAGGCAAATGACCAAAATGACGTAATACATTTCTTTATAAATTTTATTTCTTACATTCTCAATCCGCTCATCCGTGATCTTTTTCGTTCGTCTAAATAAATTCATCTTCGATCGACCTCCATTAAATTCCATCGCTTACCCTTATTATATGATTTATTTAACTTTTTGCAACATATATATTACATTTTATAATTTATAAATTGCAAAATGGATAAAAAAAGGTACCCATACATCAAGTATGGATACCTTACTAGCCTTATTTAGGGTTTTACTCGTAAGTTTTGGGGATTTACTCGTGAATTCTAGGCTTTTACTCGTGAGTTTTGGAGTTTTACTCGTGAATTCTAAGCTTTTACTCGTGAATTCAGATTTTAAAAAAACTCTCCCATTAGAAGAAGAAATTTAATTTCACCTTGGATAAAGGATATCATTGTGCTTATCGATCACTCTTCATTAAGATGATAGCAAAGTTGAACAACGCCAGAGGAAAAGCTTTTTGTATCAACAAGTGTTAGATTCAATCTCTCCTTTATGTCAACAAACAAAGGTTTTCCTTCCCCTAAAATAACAGGGTGAACAGATAACCTGAATTCATCAACCAGCCCCAGTCTTATAAAAGATGTAATAAGACTTGCCCCTCCATAAAGCCAGATGTCTTTACCAGGCTTATTCTTTATTTTATTTACTTCTTCAACAATATCATCATTTATGATCGTGACTTTATCATCAGTGCTTTTTTTCGTTTTGGAAAACATGAACTTTTCTTTGCCATGAACGATTTTCCACATTTCTTTTTCAGTATCGGATACCTCATTTTCTGGCGTATATTGTCCCCATAAATCATAGCTTTTTCTTCCATAAAATATAGTATCAATTTGATTCAAGAAATCAATGAACCCCATTTCAGAGTCCATAATGCACCAGTCCACTTCCCCTTTCGGCCCTTCAATAAATCCATCTAATGTAACTGCTAAATCTAAAATTATTCTTCTTGGTCTTTCGTTACTGGCCATTCTTTAATCTCCTTTTGTCGTGTATCAGCAAAGCCAAAACTTCGCGCATTATCCGAATTGAACACTCTTGGAGTACCTCAGGGAAATCCCCATGAATCTCACTGCTTTTCAACATTTCATCAGAAGCTTCAGTTACGTTAGTTTTATCTTACAGCTTCCAACATAGTATTAAAAGATTGAATCAAAAACTAAGGAGACTTGCGATGAAAACAATGGTATGCACGAAATACGGTCCGCCCGATGTACTGGAACTCAAAGAGGTAGCAAAACCAACCCCTAAGGACAATGAAATACTGGTAAAGGTTCACGCGGCAACAGTGGCTTCTGGGGACATAAGAGTCCGGAGTTTCAAAAGCCCTTTCTTATTATGGCTGCCGATGCGAATCTTCCTGGGTCTTAGAAAACCGCGAAAACCGATACTCGGAGTGGAGTTGTCCGGGGAGATAGAAGATACCGGGAGGAATGTGACAAAATTCAAAAAAGGCGACCAGATTTTTGCCATGACTGGAATGAATTTTGGGGCACATGCCGAATACACATGCATACCTGAAGGCGGGCCAATCGCAATGAAGCCTGCCAATATGACCTATGGGGAAGCCGCCGCCGTTTCTTTTGGGGGAACGACAGCTCTGCATTTTTTCAGAAAAGCCAATATCCAGGACGGGCAAAAAGTCCTTATCTATGGTGCATCCGGTTCTGTTGGGACTTCCGCGGTGCAGCTGGCCAAATACTTTGGAACAGAAGTTACCGGAGTATGCAGTGCCGCTAATTTTGAATTGGTGAAATCATTGGGAGCCGATAAAGTAATTGATTATACGGAAGAAGACTTCACGGAAAGACAAGAGCGATATGACATCATCTTTGATGCAGTCGGGAAAAGCTCAAAAGCCATATGCAAAAAAGCACTAACCCCGAACGGGCGATACGTGTCAGTTGAAGGACAGGGAATAGCAAAGGAACGTACGGAAGATTTAGTATTTCTCAAGGAGCTAATCGAAACTGGAAAATTAAAATCGGTCATTGATAAACGCTACCCGCTGGAACAGATTCCCGAGGCTCATAGATACGTAGAGCTAGGACATAAAAAGGGAAATGTCGTCATAACTGTTCATCATGATAAAACCTGACAAAACCTTGCACATGTTCTAACTAGCCTCTGGACAAGGAAATACCCCTTAGACAATTGGATCTGAAGGGGTATGACGTCATAATTCTTATATAATTGGGGTCCACTTTCATCATAGACATTCCTCCTTGCAAAAGGTCAAGCTGAGGTTATTCAACGTGTAAATTCTAGCGGTGAAAATGAATAAATCACTGTAGTTATTTTCAACGTACTCTTCAATGATCACCATCCCTTTTCTGAATCTATCAACTAATAAATGCGTGTAGTTTTCATCCCAGGTAAACCGGTTGATTCGTTTAAGTTCATCGGCCAATACTTGAAACTTAAACTCCTCAACAAGAAGCTTCAATTGATATAATTTATCTCTATTTAAACAAAAGCAATTGTTTTCATTTTCATGATTTTCCCGGACGAATGTAATGAAACCATTTATATTATCAGCCAACATATTCGCTATTTGCATCTCGAAGTTCAATTCCAACAGCTCCTCAATGTCTAAAATCTATATGATGAGTGTATGATTTGAAATGGTATTTTAACACCTACAATTCTTTTTTCGAGATAGATTTCCTTGTGCATTTCCTTCTATGATAGAATTTATAACAAAAAAAAATTGCCCCCTTCCTTCCAAGGGGACAATCTCACATCGAATCCAGAACCAAAGAGATCAGCAGGCCGGCAGCGGTGAATATGCCCGTGATCGGCCCTCCGTCTTCAAATGCTTCAGGCATCATCGTTGAGGCGATCATGGCGATGATCCCGCCGCCTGCAAAGGCTGCCATCGCTGCCAGGACATAGTCCGGGGCATGATCGAGGAATAGATAGCCCGACATCGAGGAGAGTGCCGAAATGATCAGGACGGAAAACCACAACAGCATGATTTTCTTCTTGGAATAGTCACTTTTGAGCAGACCCGTTGTACTTGAGAGCCCCTCCGGAATATTACTGATGAAGATGGCGATGACCAATAGCCAGCTTACCGAGCCGCCGCTTATTAAGCTTGCGCCAATCATGATCGACTCCGGAATGGCATCCATCACCGTCCCGATGAAAATGGCTAGGCCCGCTTCCTTCGAGGAGCTATTATTGGATCGTTTCCTTTTATCCGCACCTTTCTTGGAAATAAGAAAATCCAAGGCGGTAAACACGGCGGCCCCTGAAATGAACCCGATCGCCGTCGCCCAGATTCCTCCATCACTCACCGAATCAGCAAGCAGCTCATATGCCGCGGCACCAATCAATACGCCCGTACCAAAAGCCATAATATAGCCAATGATGTTTTTCTTTATCGGTATGAAGATGGCGGCAAGTGCGCCAAACAGGACGGCAGAACCCGAAACCCCTCCCCAAAAGACCGCATTCCACATAGAATTCCCCCATTCCCTTTTTATAGGACAGTGTACCCGGGTTGATGTTGGGGTAAACAATGGGCCGCCTATTGCTATTCCAGCAAAAAAAAGCAGTTATATTCGCTGCCATGGTTTTTGTGTATAGAATGGTAGAGTTGTTCTTAGCACACTACTCTTCGCTGCCTTATATGACTGATATTTGCGGTTTTCCTTCTTCCCTTTCACTGACCTTTTCAATTTTATCGACAAACATTTGAAAAACCTTTCTCTTTTCTTCCAGCTCTTTTATCGATTCTTTCAATTCATTCAATTTTTGTTCAAAAGGTTTATGATAGAGCTCGCGGATGTTTCGAATAATTTCATCATTTATAGTGGATTGTACAACCTGTTTGGTAATATTGAATTTATAGGAATAAACCTGAAGTTCACGCTTAACTTCTTCATACTCTTTTTCTATCCCATTTAACACATCACTGATTTCTTCATTCCATTCTACTAAAGCCTTTTTCACATGTTCCTCCACCCTTATTCCCCCTCTTTAACTAACAAAAAATCCATCTCGATAAAAACTTATTTTATCAAAAGTTCATTTCGGTTTCTTTTCGGCTTAATTACTTAACATATAAATTTCATTAAAAACAGATAACAGCTTACAACGAGTTATGAAACACTTTTGAAAAATCACATAGAATGGAACATGACAACTATAACCTATGGAGGTGTTCAGACTGATTCATACAGTTAAACCAGGTGAAACACTGACACAGATATCCAGGGACTACCGGAAACCGCTATCTGAAATCATCACTGCTAACCCGACCATAAACCCGAATGTCATTTATCCTGGCCAGCCCATTGTTATCCCTGGTTTTCCTCCTCCTGATACCATTCCATTTCAGATTGATGTATCCGTTAACAATCGCAGGCTTAGGCTGCTAAAAAATGGCGCACTGCAAAAACAATATCCGATTGCCGTTGGAAGAATGCTGTCCGGTACACCAGTAGGACAATTCATCATTATCAATAAAGCCCCCAACCCCGGAGGCCCATTCGGGACGATGTGGATGAGTTTATCAAAAGAACACTATGGCATTCATGGAACGAATGATCCCAGCTCGATTGGTAAAGCCGTCTCAAAAGGCTGTATTCGCATGCATAATCGGGACGTGGAGGAATTATCAAGGATTGTTCCAATCGGGACATTGGTTTCGATCCATCCTTAATGTGTCTAGTTACTCTCCTATATAAATAAGCCGACGAGATTGTCTCATCGGCTTATTTTTCCATAAACTTAAAATCACACTTGAACCAATTTTTTCGCTTGTATTTTATACTGAATATCGGCAACATGCTTTATGAACGCTTGATCATGGGTTACAAATATGACCGTCCCCTCATATCCATCCATGAATCGTTCCAACGCTTCAATGGCAGTAATATCTAAAAAATTGGTCGGTTCATCTAATAGAAGAATGTTGTATTCTCCTAGAAACAACGAACAAAGCTGGAGGCGAATCGCTTCGCCGCCACTTAATGACCGAACGCTTTTCAGGATATCCGTCCCGACAAACTGCATCGAATGAAGGACGCTTCTTAAAAATCCTTCATCATATTCTGAGCGGTCCCCCAAGAATTGCAGTACCGTTTCATTACTTTCAAATCTATAGCTCATTTGACGGAAGTAACCGATTTTCGCTTTTGGAGAAAGCGTTAAACCGGTACCATTATTCGCAATATGGTGAAGCAAAGTACTTTTACCGCTGCCGTTGCTGCCTGTGATGGCTATTTTTTTACCGAGCGGCAGCTGGAAACTCACTTCATCCAATAATACTTTCTCCTTCACTTGAAGAGTCAGCCGGTCCGCCATTATCGGGAACTTATTATGCAATTCCAATTGCTTTGACTGGCGAAATACGATTTGCCTTTCCTCTTGTACAGCTTCCACTTCCTGAAGTTTTTCCACTCGATGCTCCATTGCCTTCGCTGCACGTTGTGCGGATTTTTGGCTTGTGCCTTTCGATTTCGTCATAAACGACTTATTCGGTTTTGCATTCGCCTCTTTTTTTGACAATCTTCCAGCTTGAGCGATTTTTTCAGCTTTTTTCATTTTTTCCTGCGCCGCTTTTTCAAGCCGGCTCTTTTCTTTAATGAATTGTTCATGAGCTTGCCTCTGTTGTTCACGTTTTAACTGCTTCTGTGCCATGTACTCGCTGTAATTCCCTGAATATACATGCACCTCGCCTTCATGCACTTCCCAGATCGTCGTGACGAGTTCATCCAGTACAGCCCTGTCATGACTAATCAAGACAAGCGCACCATAGTAATAGCGTAACTCATCAAGTAAAAACGAAATGCCGTCTTGGTCCAAGTGGGTTGTCGGCTCATCGATAAGCAACGCTTCATTATAGTGGGTAAACAATTGGGCAAGCTTCAGCCTCGTTTGCTCACCGCCGCTTAACGACCCTGAATTTCGCGGAACTGTCAATCTTCCTAGTAACGCTGGATTAGCTTCTGCAACAACAGGCGCTTCCACTTGCTCAAAATAGCCACGATCAACGTAACCCTTTACTTTTCCGCTTGTCGGTTGAATTTCTCCAGCAAGTAACTTCAATAATGTACTTTTCCCTGTACCATTTTTCCCGACGATGCCGATGCGGTCAAATTGATGTACAGCCAATCGTTCAATCTTCAATATCTCTTTATCTAAATACGTCACTTCGACATTTTCTAATTCAAAACATATTTGTTCCATATTCGCTACCTCCGAAATTTATGATTTCGTATCGATAGCTTGGATCGATACGAGCTTCTACTTCAAGCCCGCATCAAAAGAATAATAGAAACTGCAATGTACATTCCCCCTATTTCATAGTCTCCGCAGAATGACCCTGTAATCGAAATAAGCTTATCTTCCAAACCCGTATCAATAGAAAAGTAACATCATCAAGCTAAATCCCTCCAAAACAAAAAAGTACACAGAAGGGCTCTCTGTACGAAAAAAATCGGCATAGATATCCGGCAGAACGACAAAACCTCTACAACATATCCATCCTATACACACAGCAAATAACCCCTTATACAAAGCGGTTTTTTCCATAATATGTGTGTATATCAGTATAGTTGTAAAAATGCCACGTTTATCGCTCCTTTCAAATTTTGCCCCTATTCTAACCAGGATATTTCCAATAGTCAATGATTATTGTTTTGGATGATTAATAACTCTGAACTTTTTTATCAAAGGTTGGTAGGTCCTTTTCGTGTAAAAAGTAATTATCTTACAAATTAAGTTTTGCATGATATTATTAATAATTAAGTAGGCAAGAGCAATGAAAAGATAACATCTAATGAGTGAAAAATATGAAAAAGAAAATCATCATGTGGGTTACTGGTGTTCTAGTAGCCATCATTCTTCTTGGGTCAGCAGGCATGACATTCTATAAATACGCTCCAACTAAGGAAAAACAACTACTGAAACCATTGAATGATTTTACTTTTGATTTCTGTTTCAATAAAGCATGTTCCACATCGAAATGATATACATCATGAATTGCCAATAAAATATGGCGGAAAAAACTCGATGTCTAATTTATTTCCTTTGCCAAGAGAACTCCATCAACAAACAGTAACTGGGTTGGTGGGCTTCATATTAATTTGATTTGGAGGGATAAGTAAATTGAGCCATTTTGTACAAAACACCCTATCTGGACTTAAAGAATTGTTGAATAACACTGACCAAATGAAAATAATATCATACGAAGGGGAAGTTAGAGAGGTTACTTGTTCTTTTAATTCTGAAGCCATTACAGCTGAAATTGAAAAGTTTGAAGTTGAAAATAGCATCAAACTTCCTGAAGACTACAAGGCGTTCTTAACACTCCATAATGGAGCAAGAATATATGAGTCAATTGATGAAGACGGTGGAACACTTGGCGATGGTCTTGAGATATTTAGCTTAGACGAAATAAAAGAACATCAAGAAATTGAATATTTAAGTGAACACGGGATTCCGATTGCACATCTGTTGAATGATTGTTATCTAATATTAGATACAGAAAAACTAAAGAGTGGTGATCCAAATTACCTTAATATTTTGGAGTTTACAGAACTTTCATCTCTAAACCTTAATTTTGAAATCTTCTTAGACCGTTACATTATTTCACAAGGTGAAGCGTTTTGGTGCTGGCCTATTTACACAGCTGAAAACTACTATAGAACTAGGTAAAAAAATAAATAAAAGAGCGATTGCTAATTAAATGCAGTCGCTCTTTTTGAATATTATTTCGATTCGATTTCAAGTATCACTGTTTGTTTATGTTTAGGATTTTTAGTTTTGTCTGTTTCGTAAATAACGTCTGTGGGATCGTTTAGTTCAGATTCTTCTTTAGATGTCTTTTCTTTAGATACCTTTACATTCGATTGAGACGAACAACCAATTAGTATTAATCCAGCAAGTAAAATGACAGCATATATTCTAATCATGTATGCAGCTCCTTATTTGTTTACTCAAAGTATAGCATGGAAATATATAACTTTTATGTATCATTTCGGAAAATAGGGGTCAAATATTAAAATCAACTCTTGTAACATAATACTAATTTAGTTGAAAGACTGATATAAACAAATCATTTGGTTTTGCTCATGAGGCGAGGGAAAATAGTCATAGTGATAGTTACAGAAAAAATGACAGGGATTCCCCCTGCCATCTCATTCAATTCATATTGATCGGCCAATAATAAAACACCAGTGTGACCATGATGATCATGACGCCGCTGATCATTAAATAAGCTGGGTATCTGCGGGTGATGTTCATTTCTTTTTGTTCGTCTATTTCAATTGGGGTTTGAAGTATATTTGCCTGAAACTCCCTTTCTTCGATGGTGATCGTTCCATACTTGGAGCCAATGATAAGTGCACCTATACTTAAGATTAAACCAATGATGACAGGATTGAGGTAAACGGGAAGGCTTATTCCGAACATGCCGAGGCTTTCTCCGAGTATCACGCCAACGAAGCCGAATACGATGCTCCAAAAGGCGCCTTCTTTCGTTACCTTCTTTGAAAATACGCTTGATATGGCAATCGGTCCCCATGATGCCGCAAATAGTGTAGCCGCAAAGTAGCCAATCCACATGACGGCAGGCGGCTGGAACAATCCAATCAATAAGATGATCAAGCTGATTACAACCATGGAAATGCGGCTGGCCCGTAATAGATGATGATCGGTGTATTCCTTTTTCCGTGATTGTTCCATGATATCCCGTGTTATGCTGCTTCCTATTATCTGAAGGAAGCTCGAACAGGAAGATAAGGCCGCAGCCATGATGCCGCTGACGATGATGACTCCAAGCCATGTCGGGACAATATTCATCGCTGCCCAAATGAATACCTTTTCCGTCGGGGCGATATCCGCTTTAATGGTGGTGATTGTCGATATGCTGATATGAAGAAACAAATAGACGGTCAAAATGGATATCGTTGCCCAAACGCCGGCCCGGATGGCTACGTGTTCGTTTCTTGCCATTAAATATCGGCTGCTTTGCCATGGACTCACTGCAATGACAATGCCCCAGACCAAGCCCATGATGACGGCCCAGGCCAACGCTTCCCAAGGCGTGCCCATCGTTGCGGCAGGTCCGGTAATGCCATGCCAGCTTAATAAATCAGGCCGTTCGGCCAGGTTTGCCGCTTTCGTAACGGCATCAGGGAACCCGCCTGCGGATTTGATGATATAAGGAAAGCTCAGATACGTTGCGATTGAGAATAAAAAGAACATTACCGTATCATTGACCATGACCCCCTTCGCTCCTGAAAGAATGGTGAAGGATGAATACACGACCCACATGATCACCAGAGCCATTGGATAGGAAACACCCGAAACCTCGGCCAATAACACGGCTGCCCCTTGAGTAACGGCAACTAAATATGCAGCGATTCCGAGAATCGTCGTGATCGCAGCCGCCAGCCTTACCTTCTTAGAATGAAAGCGATTACCAAAAAATTCAGGAACCGTCAATGATTTGCTTCTTCTTAAATACCTGCCAAACAGGAACACTCCGAATATATAGCCGCTTGCATTAAAAATCACGAGGATAAGCAGCAGGATCGGATACCCTTCATAGGAAAATCCCGCTTCTCCCATGAATGATACCGTACTTAGGAAAGAAGCAACAAGCGTACCCGTTATCATCAATGTGTTTCCGCTTCGTCCAGAAACATAATACTCCTCTGAGCTCTTCACTTTCCTGAATAAAAAGATGCCGATCGAGACATACACACAAAAGGATATGATAATACCAAGGAGAAAGGCCACTTACATCCCCACCTTTTCAATCGGATCTTTTGCTTTTATTTCTTCTTGATTTTTTTTCATTTTTACTAGGAAAACCTTCGTGATCCACCCCATGACAATTAAGGAACCCCCATAGCTTAAAGAGAAAATCAACTCGCCCATTTCTTGACCCCCTTATCAAAATAGAAATAATCAATCATTAAATATGCAATATCCATACCAAGTTTTTGAATATTCAGATTTTAATGGAGGTTAATTTATTATTAATCGTCCTGATAGCTAAATTGGTATTTGCCCAGTTTGCGCATGATCGTCGTTTGGCTGACCTCCAGGGCTTTGGCCATTTTTCTGGTTGATTTATAGGTGGAAAGGGCCTGTGACAATAATTGCTTTTCCGTTTCCTCTAACGCTTTTTTCAAGGGAATGATTCCTGTTAAATTGACTAGCGCCGTATCTTTGTAGGTTAAATCGGATGGCAAATCCTCTATCGTCACGATAGGTTTTCTAGCCGTCACGACGATTTGTTCTATTACATTTTCCAATTCCCGAACATTGCCCGGGTAATCCTGCAACTGCAGAATTAACTTGGAATGTTCATCGATCGTGATTGATTGACCATATTTTTCATTGAATTTCTTCAGAAAATAATCGGTTAATAATAGAATATCCTCCTTCCGCTCACGTAGCTGCGGTATTTCCATTGGAACGACATGCAGCCGATAATATAGATCTTCGCGGAACTGATTATTTTTGATCATTTGCTTCAAGTCTTTATTCGTGGCGGAGATAATGCGGATATTCACCTTTTTCTCCTTCGTTCCTCCCACCTTCATGAATGTTCTGTCCTGGACCAGATGGAGGATTTTCACTTGAATGTCGAGCGGCATTTCGCCGATTTCATCAAGAAACAACGTGCCGCCATCAGCACTCTCAACAAGCCCTTGTTTCCCGTGCTTATTAGCTCCCGTGAAGGCACCGCTTTCGTAACCAAACAGCTCGGACTCAATTAAAGCCGATGGAATCGCGCCGCAATTCACTTGTATGAATTTCTTATCCTTTCTGCTGCTGAGATCATGAATGACCCTTGCTAATACGCCTTTTCCGACTCCGGTTTCACCATGAATGAAGATCGATGAATCCATCGGGGCGACTTTTTCAGCTAATTCCAAAACCTTTATCATCTTATCCGAATTTGTAATGAAGTTATTGAACGAAACGGTTCTCGCATTTTCATGCTGGGCTCGCTGATTTCGAAGATTCACTCTGTTCAATTGGCTCTTCATCTCAACCAATTCCGTGATATCCCTGGAATTCGAAACAATTCTATATAAGTTCCCCTCTTCATCAAAAATCGGCTTCGCTGTGCTGAATACAGTCAATCCATGCGGGTAGGTTTGTTCCGCCGAATGGATCGCTTTCGTTTTCATCGTTTTTAATGTAACCGAATTGACGATCAAACCCTTTTCAACCAACTCTTTAATGTTCTTATTAATAAAGGCCTCCGGCGGCAGCCCTGTAAGCTTCTTGCACGCTTCACTCACGAATAACGTGTCCCCGTTCGCATCCGTCACGAAAATTTCATCATAGCTGGAATCCAGGATTTGCGTGAGCTCCTTTACCTTCTTTCTTGTCACCTCCAACTCTTTCTTTAGTGATTCATTCAGACTTAGTAAGCTATTCATCTTCTTGTTAAGCAGCATTTCCCTGACTTCAGAGATCGGATAGCAGCTATATTGGTTATCGCCATGTTGAATCACAAAATCATAGATGCTCATATCCTCTTCACTTAGCTTATCTAAATCATCAACGACGACAAAAGCTGTATTAAGATAAGCCATGATTTCCTGATTTTGCCCCTCATTATCCAATCTCTTCAAAAAGAAACCTTCATCCAATATGCCGAGGATTTCCAAGTGATTTTTCATGACAATAAAAGGCGAGGAATGTATTTTCAGCAAGGATCTTACATCCAAAATAGAAATATCGGAAAATACAATTAGTGATTCCTTTTTTACTTCCATCACATCACCCCATATTTTGATTGCGAACCGATTTTGTTACACTTTTTTATACGAAAAGAAATAAGTATCCTTTTCATAAACAACGAATGTCTCTATACCAACCAATTTTAAACTGAACCTTTTATGAATCACCACTTTTCAAAAAAGGTTCAGTTATCTATATATAAAGTACTATATCCATGAGCCATACCCTCTTTATGAAAGTAAAAAAACAATTATGAATCCACATTCCCCCAAACGGCATGGTTATTGCATATTGACCCTATATAGGGATAGGTAGAGGCGGTTGCCCTCTATACTCTCATTCTATCTAAATTTAGGGAGTGGTCATGATCATGGCTCAATTCAAAAATCTGTTTACCCAATTAACGATCGGTTCTACTGAATTAAAAAACCGGATCTTAAGTACAGCACATCAAACAAATCATGTCACGGACGGAATCCCCACTTCGGATATGGTGGCCTATCATGAAGCCCGTGCTAAAGGTGGCGTCGGATTGATCATCCTTGAAGCGGCATCCGTACACCCATCCGGCATGCTTACGTCCAAAACGATTGCCGGATATGACCAAAGAATCGTCGATGCCTACAAAGAGATTTCCGAAACGCTCCATACGTATGGAACGAAGGTTTTCTCGCAGCTATTCCATGGCGGACGGGAAGTCGTATCGAGCGACTACCGAAATGCAGCATGGGCGCCATCCGCCGTTCCCAGCCTGCGCTTCGGTGTCATGCCAAAACCAATGAGCTTGGAAGATATTGAAGGAGTGATTGAAGGGTTCGCCCATTCAGCACAGCTGGCAAAGGAAGGCGGACTTGATGGAGTCGAAATATGCTGTTCACACGGATATCTTCCTGCCCAGTTTTGGTCGGTGCATACAAATAAGCGTACGGATCTCTATGGTGGATCATTCGAAAATCGGATGCGATTCATCGTGGAAATATTGGAGAAAGTATGGGACAGAGTCGGAGAAGACTTTACCGTCGGCATTCGCATGAGTTCGGATGAACTGACGATGGACGGGACCACGATGAAGAATTCCGTGCAAATCGTCGAATACCTCGCGGAGAAAGTCCGATTGGATTTCATCAATGTCACAGCCGGAGATTCAAGTACCTTTGAGGGATCAACCCATATTGTGCCGCCATCACCGATAAAGCACGCATACCTATCTCCACATGGATTCAAAATTAGGATGGCAGGAGCCGTACCGGTCTTTGTCGGCAATCGAATCGTCGACCCCGTTGAAGCGGAGCAGATCGTATCGACCGGAAAAGCTGATGTCGTCGGAATGACCAGGGCCCTAATCGTCGACCCTGACATGCCCAACAAAGCAAAAAACGGCGACCTGCAAGCAATCGATGCATGCATAGGCTGTTTACAAGCCTGTATCGGCCACTATCATAAAGGACTGCCGATTGGCTGTGTCCAAAATCCGACAACCGGTAAAGAAGCATGGATCTTACCAGAATTAAAGAAAACAAGAAACAAACAAAATGTCCTCGTCATCGGCGCCGGACCCGGCGGATTACAGGCAGCCATAACAGCGGACTACCTCGGTCATTCCGTTACACTGATCGATCAAAGCAAATCAATCGGCGGCCTGCTTCGGACCATGCGCAAAGCGCCAATGAGGCATGAACTGGCAGAATCGATGCTCGATAACTATTCCCGTAAGCTAATGAGAAGCAATATAAATGTGCAATTAGGCAAAACGGCAACCGCCCAGGAAATATCCGAATCGAAACCGGACGCCATCATCTGTGCAACCGGATCACGTCCCTATACACCAGCCATCGAAGGAATCAATGACCCAAGGATCATCATGAGTGATGACCTCTTCAGCTCAACAAAAAAAGTCGGGGAAAAGGTACTCGTATTCGACTTTGGCGGTGACTGGCCCGGCATGGAAGCAGCCATCTACCTAGCCGAAAAAGGCCACCACGTCACACTCATATCATCACGACTGCACATCGGTGAAACCGTCCACCAATATCTCAGGAATGAATACCTAAAAAAACTATACAACCTAAACGTCACACTCCTCCCCCACTACGATATCGGGGCAATCAAAGAAGATCACGTCATCATCCGGAACCTATTCACCCAACAAAAACAAGAACTAACAAACTGGGACTCCATCGTCCTCTCCCTAGGCCGCATTCCCAACACAGAACTATTCGAAGAAATGAAAGGCCATGCTCCGGTTGTGAAACAGATAGGAGATTGTCTGGGACCGCGGACGATAGAGGAAGCTACGCATGAGGGGATGATGAGTGTGTTAGGTTTATAAAAAGAGAAGAGACATTCCTTGGGGGGATGTCTCTTTTTTGTTCTTTTCAAGCAACCCTGAAAAAATGGGGACTACTTATTTTAAAGAGTGGGCCTGAACCATGTACCGATCAATCGATCCACTAAAAGATAATTCCAGCACCACCTGTAGCAATACATGTTTGTTCAACTTTTAATGTATAGTCATCTTTACTGAATACATGTACATATCGATTCCATGTGACTGTTCCGATATCATTTATGGTATGAAATACAATGACGGGATAGCCTTCCCTACTGTAATAAAAATGAGGCACTATTATATCAGGCTCTTTCTCAATCATTTCCCATTCATCATTAATATTATAATCATATGATTCATCTCCTGATTCCTCTTGCAGTGGCAAGATAACATCCCTTCCCCAAGATGTCCCATGCCAATTGGCACCAAACTCATTTAATTCATGATATACGATTGCTGCCTGTAAATAAGATAAAGGCGTTTTATCTCCTTCAATGACTTGCATAAAATCTGACAGTGCATGAGCTGGTTTTGGAGCAGATAAGAAACCATCTAATCGCTTACAATCTTCTAAATCCTGTAACTCCTTTTCTTCAGGAATTGCCCATACAATTCCATTACCATTACCGCCGCCATCACTAAATTGATACGCCCTTAGTTTATAGCCACTTTGGATGCTCAGGTGAGAAAATCCCTTTACAACGGATTCAGGATTTGCAGGCGTTCTATACCATCCATAGTCGCCATTATCATATTTTTCTACTTGTTTCATTTCTACGATCAAATTAGGTTTTGTTGCATAGATTGGAAATAGTGTCTACAAAAACACAAATAAATTCTACAAGTAGCCCTCTAAATATTGGTAATATTCCCGAATACTGTTAAAGACCAAATAATGTTTGTTACCAAATTAGATTTATTAAAGGTCCATTTACTTAGAAAAGTAATAACTTTGTATGATTAATGAAAAAATTCATTCAATTAAATTACTTTCAAACTCTATAAATTTTTCTATTATTTCTTTTTTAAAGCGCTTAATGGCCCTGCTTTTTCTCTCAGTACCAATTAACATATCAGGTGTCATATGGTGCATGACATCACTTCTCAATTCAAACTTGTCCTTCCAAATAATTGTTGTCCAATATGTAATAACATCTCCTTGTGAAATTCCTATTTCCCTCAATGTTTTTGAAAAAAGCTGTTTTCTTTTGTTAAAAACAATTGAATGACTTAATGAAACTCTTATTCCATCTGAAATAAACTCTCTTGATTCTGGTAACTTATAAAATTTCCTAATTATATTTAATAAGTCTTCGATAGTAAAATCAGGAGATACTTCCATTTTATAAATACGGTCGAACTGATTAGAAAACAGAAAAATTTCAAATCTTTCATTTTCTAATTGAAGGTTTAACTTATCTGAATAGTATTCAAGAAAATTTTCTTTTATAGATCTTAAGACTTTTTCAGAAGGAATCTCTACTAAAATATTAAAATTTCTTTCAACTCTATCATGATATGTTTCACATAGTATTTCCCAGTTGTTTTTTGATTTTATTATTACGTCCGAATAAACATCTTTTAGTTTTTTTTCTGAAGAACCTGTAACATTAACATTTGTACAGAGAACATATTTCTCCCAACCTAATTCATCCTTAATCTCTAATGCTGATTTTAATGAATTTATAGCTTGAGTCACATTAAAATCCCCACTTTTTCCAGACTCTATACTTTTACATTGGTAAGCAATCTTGTCTGTATCATCAAATAAATCTACCCCTTGTTCGGGTGGATTTCTTCTATGTATATTATTTTGACTTTGCTCAAGACATAATAATTTGTAACAAAAAGATTCCCATGCATCCGAGAAATCTTCCTCCTCCGGTACAATTAGAAAAGGTGGATAAAGTTTATATTTCAATGTTTTTTCCTACTTTCACAAATAATTTGCACTCCTCAAAGTCCTTTCTTTTATTCCTCCTTAAGTAAATAACTAATCATTCCATGCACGTTGCTTAGTCTCTGTTGTCAGCAGATATTTTACAGGAAAATAACACCTGGTTATCCAGTTTTCACCAAAAAGTATAATCCATCTCAAATAGAAATAATAGAATAGAGTCTTTTAAATTAATTATTAATGATATCATATGCAAGCTTTGATAAAGGTCTTTTTCCAAGGTGTGTAGGATCTAAATCATTACCATATAAGAATAAATTTATTTCACTCGTGCCTAGTTTCATATCTGAAAATAGCTTGTTAAGCTGGCTTTTATAAGTAGTTGAATAGGCATGCTTTTTATACAATAGCTCCTTCACATAGTCTTTATGACTTTGATACACTTCTCTAAGATTGAATAATTCAATACTATTTTCAATTTCGATTTGATTACTGCCTGTAGAATTTACAATTAAATTTAAATCAAACATTGAATTTCTACCTGTTATTGAATAGACAGTACTTTTTGAATTTAGTTTCACCTCAAAAAGCGCCTCATTATCAAATCCCTTATCATACGGGTAAAGTATTTCAAAACTTTTTGCCATCTTAAACCTTGAGTTACATATTTGACACGACGGAACAAAATTAAACAACGACAATGACAACAGTTGAAATATAGATTTAGGAAAAAAATGATCAAGATCCGCTGTTGACTTTAACTTTCTCCCTTTCTGATATTTAGTAATGTACTGTCTATTACAATAAGGACATACTTCAATACCCGTTCTGGTTAATATTTCATGTCTTAATTCTGAATCCAAAAAACCATAATCTATTATATTCTTAATGTCTTCATTTAATTTTGTGAGTTTTGTCTCCACATCATTAATTAAAGCGTTAAATTTATCATTGTTTGTAAAATAGAGCGGGTGTTTACTTAATATATTATTAATCCAAGGATTGTTATATTTAGCAACATAATCTTGACGAAACTGATATCGGTTTACTTTAGAAATCTTAATTTTATTTCTTTTAAGACTATTATCTATTGGAAAATAACTGAAATAAACAAATTTACATGTTAGAATGTAATTATTTATTTCTGAGTAATTTTTACAAATATAATCAATTGATTTAGTTAATAACTCTTCAACTAACTTGAAATCCATAACTTTAACTCGCCCATTTTCAAATAATGAAGTATAAGGTTTATCAGTAAAGTGATTACTTTCAATTGCATTCGAACTCACCACTTGTATATAACGATTTTCTATCTCTTTTATCATATTTTCACTATAATCAGTACTAATTCTCACTAAAGAATTCGGGTCTAAACTAATCATTAATATCCTCACCTTGCATATATTTAAGCTTGTTTAGTTCAATTTCTAGTTCGTTGATCCTTTTATTTCGCAACTTTTCTGGTAACAATTCTAATTTTCTTTCATTTAATAACTGTTGTAACTTTACTCGAATCATTTCCTCTCCTATAGAAGAAATGATACTATTTACCTGTTCTATTTCCTGCTCATCATATTCAGTCCATTTATTAATCTTTTGAACAATTTTGTCAAAGATATCCCTAGCATATTCTCCTATTGGAGAAGTAATAAAAAAATCATTTTGGATAATATCATAAAAGTTACTCATTAAACCAAAGTCCGCCTTTTTAACAATTCTTTGTAAATTTCCTGAGTTGTCTTCTATAATATTAATACAAGTTATATGATTCTTAGGAACATCGGAAACGATAAAAGGTGAATGAGTTGTAATTAATATTTGATATTTCAATTTCCTCCCATAGTCAACTTCATTTAAAATTTTGGAGATATTATAAATATATCTCCTTGCCCATTCTGGATGAAAAGAAGCGTCAGGTTCATCTAATAGCAATAATACAGAATTAACTTCCTTGTTATACATAGAAATTTGAATAGCTGTATATAAATTTGAGAACCCATTAACTAATTCTAGTTCACCAGCACTCATATTTTTAAATTTAATATCAATGTTGTAATTCATTTCATACTTATTCAGAACATATCTATCACATAAAGTAAGTAAATCATGTATCCTTCCTTCATAGCCTTCACTCAACCTTATAGACAAAGAACTATCAGAGATAAAATAGCTATCGTCTATTTCATCTAAAATATTAATAAATTCTCTTATAAAAAATAAATTATAAATTGGTCGTTCTGGTAAGAGTTTAGGATTCAAGGCATCCAATATCATTTGTAAAACTTGAAGCAAATAATTAGTTCTGTTTTCTAAACTATCATTTTCAAACAAGATACTATCTATGTTACTGATACATTCTAGACATTCTTTATTATCTAATTCTTCTCTTCCTAAGTTAACCCATATATCGATAATCATAGACTCAAGAAATTTAATAGTAAAGCTCTCTTTAGTAGTCCATTCTTCAATTTTTTTCTTTTTTCTTTTTTTAGGAAAATCAAATTTAAAATTATTCTGAAATAAAAGAATTTTATTTTTATCTTTGTATAGCTTTAAATCAAATGATTCAATTATTTCTTCTTTCTCAAAGTAATCAATGACTGTCTGTCTTTTTAGTTCACATAGAGCATTCTTTGCAGTAAAACTTTGTTCTATTATTTTGTATTCTTTACTCATAAAAGTATAAATATTTGAAAATTGAGGATTGTTTAGGTACATTCGTTGAAATCCAATATAATTATCCTGCTCTTCTCTAATCAAATTACCAAAGAACCAATCCCTATCTCTATTATTGGTAAGGTAAAGAGAAACCATCTTTCTATTCAAAGTATTATTTTCTGTATTTTCTGAATACCCATTCATCTGTATATAGTCAAAATAAGTCGCTATCTCTTGTTTGAAATTATATTTAATACAGATGCTATACTCGTCGCTTATACCTAATGGAATATTTACCAAGTTTTCTATGAGATGTGGATTAAATCCCTCAATAACATAAGTATCTTCTTCTATATGATATACAGCAAACCACTCTTCAAAATTCTTCTCTTCTGGATTTTCTTTTTTGGATTTTTTAAGCAAATTCAACCTTCTACTCTTTGTAGACCCTAACAGGTCTAGAAGTGTTGTTTTTCCTGAACCATTTTTGCCAACGATCAGATTTATATTACTTATTTTCTCTCCCCATAATCCAATATACGGATTTTTCTTTTTTGAGATAATCAAATTATTTTTATTAAAGGTAATCTCAAAGTCATTTGTAAAACAGAATTCCTGTTGATTAAAACAAGTTCTTAAATTTTTTATATATACATATAAGAGTTGTGGAAACATCTATAGACTTCTCCCTATAGTAAGATAGTTATTAATACAAATGAATAGAGCAGCATGGAAGCATGTCTGCTTTTTAACTTAAATCATAAAGTTAAGATAGTAGACAAACTATTAATGTAAATACATGTAATTATTATAGATACTGCCATTTCAAAAATTCAAAATGATTAATAAAATATTAAAATACTAGAATTGAATCCAGCTAGGTAAATAGACTTGCGTAAGTGCATAAGGAATTAAGACTTATTCAATAGGATCGAGTATATGTACCTCCACTCATGCCTGAAAGTAAAAAGGATATCTAAAAAAATCTATTAGAGTTTTTAGATAACCTTTAAGTTCACTGTTCTGCTTGCAACCTATTATATTCAAGAATTAACTTCGGCATATACCTCATTCATCATATCTTCCATGATTAAATTCTTGAACTCTTCGTTCTCCAATATCTTCATAAAGAATTTCTCGTTACTGCCCATACGATCAATAACGAAGTCCATAAATGATTTTTCGAATGCAAATTTGAAGTTGCCTTTTGTGTTGTTTTTAGCTTTTTGTTGAATGTCTTCGCTGTTCAGCATATCCTCTTTTACTTGATCCCGTGATAAGAAGTCAGTTTCTGTAAAATCTGTGCCGAATCGGTCATTCAATTTATCAAGTATAGAAGATAATCGAACTTTTTCATCCTCTTGCACACCGCTTGTTCCATGTGCCGTCGGTTTTAATTCTGCACCACCAGTTACTTCAAGAGCAATACTGCCTTCAAATACTTTCTGATTGCGATAATATTGTAGTGCTACATCATCAGCCATATAAATGTCCTTATCCTTATTGTTTCGAGGAAGCTTGCGGACTAGATAATTTAAGAAAATATATTGCTTATGCAGCTCCACATCAATAAACGAAGCAATCTGCAATACAAAAGCATACGTACGTGTGAATTTTGTTGCAGATTCTTTAAATGCTTCTTGTTCCTCGATAGATAAGTCACGTTTAAAACGCTCTACGCCTTTATCAATCCAAGCATTGAGTTCTGTTTGCTCTTTTGCAGATTTGTTGAAACCACCTTTGATTTCAAGTTCATTAACAGCATGTACTTCTTCCTCTGTATATACTTGGTACGGATCTAGCTCTGCTTGCAAGTCATACAGAATATTGGGGTCCGTCACTTCTTCAAGCCCTGTTGTTTCATAATACGGTTGGAATGAAGCTTTAATATCCTCTGGATCATTCACAAAATCCAGTACGAATGTATCATCTTTTCCAGGACATGTACGGTTTAAGCGAGATAATGTTTGAACAGCTTTAATTCCGCTTAACGGCTTATCTACGTACATGGTATGAAGCAATGGCTCATCAAAACCTGTTTGGTATTTTTCTGCAACAAGCAACACCTTATATTCATCTGAGTTGAATTTATCAGGGAGTTCCTTTTCACTAAAACCATTCATATCAGGCTCCGTATAGGGGAGTTCACCGTCTTTTACAACACCAGAGAACGCAACAATCGTTTTTAAATCCTCGTAGCCCATCTTGTCGATATATTGGTCAAATGCAATCTTATACCGGACTGCATGCAAACGACTTGCAGTAACGACCATTGCTTTCGCACGTCCACCAATTTTTTGTCGAGTAAAATTCCGATAATGCTCAATGATAATTTCCGTCTTCTGTGAAATATTATGAGGATGCA
Organism: Peribacillus sp. NPDC096448; assembly: GCF_044762675.1. Lineage (NCBI taxonomy): Bacteria > Bacillati > Bacillota > Bacilli > Caryophanales > Bacillaceae > Peribacillus > Peribacillus sp. NPDC096448. The sequence goes on from NZ_JBIWEU010000003.1 coordinate 264,737, forward strand.
GTGACACATATTGTGCGAGCTTTTTCGTTGCTTGCTTTTGTGATACTAGCGGATCATCACCTACATGCTTCGCAATTTTATAAAATGTCTTATACGTTGTGTAATTACTTAATACATCTAGAATAAAATCTTCTTCAATCGCTTGACGCATCGTATATTCGTGAAATGCATGTGGCTTTCCATCTGTACCAATCGTACCGAACTTCTCAAGTGTCTTTGGCTTGGGTGTTGCAGTAAAAGCAAAGAACGATACATTATCTTGTTTACCACTCTTCATAATCGTTTCCACGATTTGCTCATCGAGATTATCCATGTTTTCTTCTGCAATACGATCTTCTTCGTAAGCATCCTCTAATGTCTTATCTGATAAAATATTTGTTAATGCTGTTGAAGCTTTCCCGCCTTGTGAAGAATGGGCTTCATCAATAATAACCGCATATTTCTTACGGTCAAGACCCGACACTTTTTCCATAATGAAAGGGAACTTTTGTAGCGTTGTAATAATAATACGCGTTTCACCTGTTATCGCATTTGCTAGTTGGCTAGAGTCTTTATTAATACGTTCAACCATACCAGCTTTATGCTCTAGCTGATATACAGCATCTTGCAATTGCTTATCTAATACACGGCGGTCCGTAATAACGATGACACTGCTAAATATTGCTTCATTATCTTCATCATGTAACTTCGCTAAACGGTGTGAGAGCCAAGAAATCGAATTTGTTTTCCCACTACCTGCACTATGTTGGATTAAATAGTTTTGACCAACATTCTTTTCTATCACATCTGCTTCAAGCTTACGTACGGCATCAAGCTGATGGTAACGTGGGAAGATTAACATCTTTCGCTCGCCAATAACTTCATTATTGGAATCTAAAATATCGTCTTTCTTTACAAACACAAAGCGGAATAAAATATCTAACAAACTGTCTGGTAGTAATACTTCTTCCCATAAATAATGTGTACGATAATTATCATAGACAATTGGATTTCCTTTACCACCATTATTACCTTTATTGAAAGGTAGGAAGTATGTTTTGGATTTTTTTAGCTCTGTCGCCATAAATATTTCATCTGGATCAACCGCAAAGTAAACAATGACACGCTCATTAAAGTTAAAGAGCTGTTCTTTTGGGTCTCGGTCTTTTTTGAATTGATTCATGGCATGTTCGACTGTTTGTCCGGTGAATTGGTTTTTCAGCTCCATCACAACAAGCGGTAAGCCGTTAATAAAAACAACCATATCCAAACTGTTATTATTCTTATCGCTATAATAGACTTGACGACTGACTGTAAATAAATTCTTTTGATACAGCTCGTTCATCAGCTGATTCATCGTTGTTGGTGGCTTATTGTAAACAAGTTTTAACGTCACACCACGGTCTTTAATGCCATGACGCAAACAATAAACAACTCCATGCTTTTTCAAGCTATCACAGATACGGCTGAGTACTTTTTGTTTATAGTCCGCACCATATGATTTCTCCAGCACTTTTAGCTGCTTGTCCTGCGTCGCTTCTAAAAACTCAAACAACTTCTCTACATCAAGGGCATACTTTTTAAAAAGAAGACTCGCTTCCCCTTCTAACACCCGCTTCTCGTAGCCATTCATTTCAAGTGAAGCTTCAATATTCGTCTCAAACCCTTTTTCTGATGAATCAATTGCCATAAACTCCCCCCCTTACTTGTTCTATCTCAAAATCACGCACATCAATCTTGCCTGTTACTGCTTCGTATATTAGAGATTGGCGGTATTCTTTTAGTTTTTGGATTTGTTGTTTAATCATAGTTATCGTTGACTCTAAAATTTCTGTTTGGTTATCTAAATGCTGACTTATTTCTTTTTGTTCTTCCAAAGGAGGAAGAATTATTGGGAACTTCTTAATATCTGCTTGGAATAAATGTGGTACACCCATTCCATCTTTAATTTGATTGATAGTATCTTGTATATATGTCGAAGTTAAGTAATAGTAAAAATAGACACTATCAATAATTTCTTTCGGCCTAAGAACCGCTACCGAACTATTTACGGTAGCCTTATTAGGCAAACTTCTTACAACATTAGTAATCCCTAAAGTGCTACCATCTTTCGCTAATAACACATCTCCTACTTCTAACATTATTTCAGGAGATTCTAAATAACGTTCTTCTGTAATGTAATTAACATTTTCAAAATCAATATACCGCCCTTTTAAGTTTGGTGTGGATAAGAAAATATATCCTTCTTCTACATATTCTTCAGCTTTAAGCCCCTTCCAGCCTAATCTTGCCTTAACTCTTGCGATAAAATCCAACCTAGTTTTCTCCCAATGCTCCGGTATTTCACCAATCCACTCCACACTTGAATCTTTCATTTTCACATTTGGATTTAAACCTTTTGTTACCGCTTCTGTAATCATTGCTTGGCGTTTTTTTTCTAACAAATTAATTAATCTTTCTTTTTCAGCAAGCAAATAATCAATATCCTTGACTTTACTATCTAAGTAACTAACGATTTTTTCTTGTTCAGCAGTACTGGGCAATGGTACTTGTAAACTATTCAGATTACCAATTGTTAATTGATTAATCGTAGCGGTTAAAAAGGTGCCAATCTGAAACTTAAAAAGAGGTGATTGAAATGCATAGAATAAGAATGATGAATATTTCGATCTGAAAACCGTCGTGAAAGCTCCAAAAGATAACCCTTGACTAGTTTCATCTATTTTTGCACACTTACCAATTAATCTTCGACTTCCATTTCTAGAACAAATTAATATGTCGTTTTTCCTTGTTATTAATTTTCTTGGAATTTTCATATCAACATATACATTATCCTGATAAGTAATAACTCCATTTTGTATATTTGAAGCTCTTAAAACTAAAATTCCTGCTGATTCATTCACCACATCATTTGGTGAATAGGTTAATCCAGTAATTGCTTCTCCCAGAAACTTTAATTTTTTTATTTCCCAATTACTTGGAATATCTCCAATCCATTCGATACCACTATTTTTATAACTATAATAGCTTCCTAAAGCTTTCAACATCCTAGCACCTTCTTCAACTGGTCAGCAATACTCGCTTCTAGCTCCTTAATTTCAGCCATAATTTCTTCTGAACTGCGTAGCGATGTATATTTGTAGAATTGACGTGTGAATGGAATTTCATAACCTACTTTTGTTTTACTATGATCAATCCTTGCATCTGGTACATGAGGTAATACTTCACGTTCAAAGTATTCAGAGATAGTTTCTTTCAGCGGTACGCTTTCTGTATCACGTAAGTCAGCATCTGCTTCGATTTCATCTTTTTTCTTCATACATGCATCCGCTGTTTCATCTTTTTCAGAAAGGCCAGCTAAGATTACTTTTAGTACAGGTGCACTGATTGTTAGTCCTGCTTCCTTAAAAGCTGCTTTTAATTTCTTTTCGAAGTCTTCACGATTTTTATATAGAGTGTCACTTTCTAGGCTACGTAACACTTCGATAATTTTTACTTGTAACTCTTTACCAGCTTCAATTTCTGCAAGTCCGTTATCGCCTTTTTTCTTAGATGTTGCAAGGTTTTGGAAGGCTTTTTGTTCAACCACTTGCCCAATACGTTCTTCTGAAATAAGGAAGTTTAAGCGAAGTGGGCGTTCTACTGTAATTTTTTGAAAGCCGAAATCTTCGTTGTCGAAAATCTTCACAAACTCTCCTTCTTTAAAGTCCCCATATAAACGAACAATCTCATCAATTTGCTCTTGTGTGATTTCATTTCGTTTATTGCCCATGCTTTTCTTCATCTTTTTCGAGAAGTCTACTGCATTCACTAACTGTACCTTTCCTTTACGGATTACTGCCTTATTATTCGTTAAGATCCAAATATATGTGGATATGCCTGTATTGTAAAATAGATCGTTTGGCATTGCGACGATCCCTTCCACTAAATCATTTTCCAATGCATAACGGCGAATTTCACTTTCGCCAGAGCCTGCATCACCTGTAAATAATGGCGAACCATTCATAATAATCGCTAGACGAGAGCCTTGTGGATTTTCAGCTGTTACTGGTTTCATTTTTGAAATTAAGTGCAGTAAGAATAAAAGCTGACCATCACTTGTACGAGGTGTACCTGGGCCAAAACGTCCGTTAAACCCTTGTTCCTCATGCTCCGCTTTAATTGGCTTCTCATATGATTTCCAGTCCACACCATATGGCGGATTCGAAATTAAGTAGTCGAACTTTTCGCCTTTAAACTGGTCATTCGATAATGTATTTCCTCTACGTATATTACGAGCATCTTCACCTTTAATTAAGATGTCGGCCTTACAGATTGCATATGATTCGCCGTTAATTTCTTGTGCGAAGAATTCCAGGTCTGCATTTGGATTTAACTCGTGTAAGTAATCCTGTGCAACAGAACCCATACCACCCGTACCAGCAGCACAGTCATATAAAGTTTGGGTTAGACCATACTTCGTTAAAATATCATCATCACGCATGAATAATAGACTAACCATTAAACGTACCACTTCACGAGGTGTATAGTGATCCCCAGCCTCAGCATGTTCTGAGAAACGACGGATTAATTCCTCAAAGATATAACCCATCTCTACATTGGAAACCATTTCAGGATGAAGGTCCAATTCACTGAAACGTTTAATCGTTAAGTACAATAGATCATTATCATTCATCTTGTCGATTTGTTTATCAAACTCAAAATACTCCATAATATCACGTGCTGTTTTTGAGAACCCATTGATATAGTCACGTAAGTTATCAGCAATATTATCAGCATCACTTAATAAATTTTTAAAGTTGTAATTACTTGAATTATGGAAATTTTGTTTGGCAATACGATTTAATATCGTCTCACGTGCATCCTCATTAATAGATTTCAAGTCAGCAAACTTTGCTAAAACATCATCCTTCGTATCTTCTAATACGCAGTCAAAACGGCGTAAAACCGCTAAAGGTAAAACCACCTTTCCATAGTCCTCTGGTTTATACGGTCCACGCAAAACCTCTGCGATTGACCAGATGAAACTTACTTTATCTTGAAAGTTAATCATGTTAGTATCCCCTTTAATGAAAATGCTTTTATCTACTATAAGAATAACGAAATTTACGATTATTAGAAAGCCAAAGCAGAATTTCCCTTAAATAAGTCAATTAAAAAAGAGCGTTTATAAACGCCCTAGTTTACTTATGTTATGCTAATGAGATTTTCAGTTCCCTTAAGTCTATTTTCATCATGTCCCGAACGTGTTCTTTGCTTCCAAAGTCTGATGGATTATAATAGTTAAATTCTCTGACTAATTTTAAGTTTTAATTTCTGTTCCTTTGTAAATTATAGCATCCTTTAAAATTTTAGCTATCCGAACCTTTTGTTTCATATTTTAAGACGCAAAGCCTAGGGCATTTAATCAAGAAAATATAATTGGATATTTTATGGAATGACCATTCCACACCTCTTTCCTTCTATTCCTTTTTATATCCTAGTACCATGTCGTTCTTAGTATAAATAGATGAGGAAGTGTTTAACCAGACTCCTTAATTTATTACACCCCTTAATCATGATATTATTTAACCATAGCAAACCTATAGGAGGATAACATGAAAAAACAAGTTAAAGTAGTTGCAGCCATCATTGAAAATGAAAAAGATGAAATACTATGTGCATTACGATCTCCAGATATGAGTATCCCGAACATGTGGGAATTCCCAGGTGGGAAAGTAGAAATGGGAGAAGATATTTTTACTGCTTTAAAAAGAGAGATTGACGAGGAATTACATTGCCAGGTTGAAACAGAGGCTTCAATCTTTAATGATAATACGCATGAATATGAAACCTTCATCATTAACCTACTGTCTATAAAATGTAGAATCATTGGAGGTACCCCAACTGCCAATGAGCATTCTAAACTGATATGGTTAAAGCGAGAGAATCTAAGTTCTCTAAAATGGGCCCCTGCAGACATTCCAGCTGTGGAACAATTAATAAATGAAAAAAAATAGTCTTCTCAAATGAGAAGACTATACTCTTTTAGTGAACTCAGTATATAAACTAGCTGCGGTTTAAATTTATAAAAAATAATTGATAGCCATCTTTCATTAACATACTCCCTAATGTTGCTACCATAAACTACATTTAAAACTGACTTATCAAGTGTAACAAACTAGATTCTATTTGATGACAATCCAATAAAAAAACTTTCACCTGGACTCCATCATCACTATTAAATTGAATATCTTGTCCATTTTCCATCTCATCATTCATCGGATAGATCAACCAAATCTCATTTGTTTCATATTTCTTCGCATAAGCATACATCTGATACATATCCCCTTGCGAAGTACCGTAGTTGTTGTTAGGAGTGTTGGTTAACACCTTCCATTTGGTATCAATAATGATTATCCTACTTTCATTTTGATGACGTAATACTATATCCGGGCGAAGGGCAAAACGTTTTTCAAATAAATAATAGCCCTTATCTTGCAGTGACACTTCCCACTCAGATGCAATATACTTCTTTAAGTTATGACTAACATATGCTTCAAAAACTTTATCCATTTGGAATAATAAAGCCTTTCCAAATGAATTCCCTTCAAATGTTGTAAAACTGCGGTTATAAAGAAATACTTTCGACCAAGTAATGATACTTTCATAGTCCTTCGTATTGCGATCAATTTTCACGCTTGCAAAATCCTTATCATAGTTTTTCGAAGGCTCTACTAGTTCGAAGTTCACTAGTAATTTCCGAATTTCTTTTACATTGTCCGCGCTTATAGATTGTTTTAATAATTTCATTAATGTTGATTTAATCAGTCTATTTTCTGCGCGGTTTAAACCAAATTCATCATAACGAACATAAAAGCGCTCTTTATGTACGGTATTATGTTTAATTTGTTGAGAGAAGAGCATCTTCCCTTTATACACACCTAGATTATTTTCTACCTCATAATAAGCTGATTTCATTCCTTTTTTTAAGAGCATTTGAATTTCTTGAATATAAAATCGAATAAAGATTTCAAACAAATTCATTCGCTCTGTATTCAAGTTCGCTTCATTAAAGATTTTTGTTGGAAAATTCTTTAACGATTTTAGCATTTTCAAAAACGTCTTCTTTGTATCAATCGATGTACTTCCATGAATTTTTGGCAAGATTTGAATTAGCACACCGTTTTTCAATTGAATAATACCAACATAATTTTTTGCTCGAATAACTTTACCAATATGACGCTTTGTTGTTACTGTGAAAAAATCTACGCCATCCGCTTCTTCACTTTCATTAAACGTAAAAATCAGATTTTCTAGATAGCTAAATGATTGCTCATCTAAATACACGTACTGGTCAGAATCTTTGTAAGCCTTATTATAAGTAATGACGTCAAACTCTTTTACTTCAACTAATTTTTTCATAATTAGCCCTACTCATAAATCCCAATATAACTTTGCGGTTTCATAAATGCTGAAGATTGAATACGATATTTTTGCTCTGGCAGATCGATATCCGGATTCCCTTTGAAGAGATCATTCACTTTTATTTGCTCATCTATGATGAATTGAAATTCTTTAGCTTTCGCATTATCCCCTAAAACTAGTTGAATCTTGCTATAGTCTTCATAGAAGTATTCTTGCAATAGTGGGATAATCGCATTTTGGAAAATCTTTGCTAAATTCCAAATAGAATTATCCTCTTTTAAACTCATGAAATATGCATGTCCAATTGTATGATCACGGTCATATAGCACTTCAATTCGTTTATTCATAGTTTCAACCATTTGTTGAATATTTATTGAATCAGCCATAACTCCATCTAGAACGTCAGAATTCGGCATCATTTCGATAAAGTTAAACCGTCTTCTTAGGGCAGTATCCAATAGGGCAATTGAACGGTCTGCTGTATTCATTGTTCCAAGTATATAGACATTTTGAGGTACGCCGAATTCTTTTTTAGAATATGGTAACTTCACTTTCGTTTCTTCATCTGCACCAATCCGTTTAGTTGGTTCAATAAGTGTAATAAGTTCACCAAAAATTTTCGAAATGTTCCCGCGATTAATTTCGTCAATAATAAATACATAATTATTTCTATTCTCTTCGATATCGACATTCGCTTCTAGACTTTGCGAATATTTCAAGATAAGTTCATGAACGTCTTCCAGAGATAAACGCTTTAATTCATAAATCGTTCTTAACGTTAAGTTTTTCTTACCATTTAAATCAAATATATTTTCCTCAATATTCTTTGCAATCCATTTAACAGGTCTGCTTCTTTTATATTCTTCTTCATCCTGTAGCCAATCTGTTTCACCTGTAATAATACCAATTGCATCAATATGCTTTTGATCACCTAACGAAAAAACGATATCTCCAATACTCATATCATCATAAAAACTATACAAAATATCTTTGACTTTACCAGATGGATAATTTTCACTATCAGTTAAATCTTCACCAAAGTCATCCCATCCAATACGAATACGGTTATTGGTAAAACAATCCGCTTTTACATAATTCATTCCACTACCGCCGAGTGAAACTTTCCAAACACGAGCATCTACGCTCAACTCTTCATTACCAGACGTTATCTTTATTTGCTGAGCATTTTCACAAAATTCTTTGAACATACCAGATTCGACTTTATATGTGATATTTTCACCCTGATCTTCATTTAGTACAGGTTTAATGCCTTCAATGAATTCCTCATACCCATAGGACTGATGGAAAGTAATAAATCCTACTTGCCCTTGCTTTTTATATGTATTGTAACGTTCAAAAACGTCCTTATAACCTTCAAGGCGAACTTCATCAATTGATTTATTTTCGATGATGCTTACTGCATAATTTACGGTATTGTAAGTTTTTCCAGTACCAGGAGGGCCGTATAAGATCATATTTTTGTAATTATTCACCATATTATTATCTCCATAACTTATAATATCTTCAACTGGTTTTAGCTCATCATAATCCGTCGCTAATTTATAGAATGGTAACAAGTTGTTAATCGCAGTTAAAAGATCTGCTAAAATTTGATCATTCGTTAGAGAAGTTTCTATAATTTGCTCATGTGTTAAGACATATGTAAGTTGAACTTTTTCATATATGTCTTCCAATAAACCTTTTTTTACAACTTCGGCGCTAGTGTCATGTAACTCAAAATAAGTATCTGATTTACTACTCTTAGCAAAATAGAAAAAGCCACTGTCATTATTTAATATATCTTCTTCTAAAAATCTATGATGGCGTTTATAATCTTCTACACTAGCAGCCTTTTCATCCAGTTCTACCGCAACTCTTAAACGAGCCTTCTCTCCATTTAGCTCTGCAAACAATGAAATACTCGATGGATAATCCCATTTACTTTCAAATTTCAGTTGGTTCCATAAATAAGTTCGAACTTTATCATTTCCACCATTTAGCCATTTTGATTTTCCTTTATTTTTTATATTGAATTTGCTTTCACATAATTTCGCTAAATTATTCAATTCTTCAGCAGCCGCGCTTCCTGTGGCTTTTATTTGTAAAAGTTTTTCTTTCTCTTCACCTACTTTATCTTCCGGATTTTTATATGGTTTATCCCCATATAATTTTAAATAATTTAAAACAGAAATAAGATCAATCTTGAATAACCCTGTATATTCTTTCGCTACAAAATCATAAATATCTCCCACTGTTCGTTCACCAAGAGATGTATTTACAAGTTCTTCTCGATTTAAAAATGGTGCTTCTTTAACACCACCAAATTCCCCTACAAACGTTAGGCGTCTTGTCGTTCCCAAACCTACACGCAAATAGTTGTGACTATTATTTTCATGATCTGCATTCGCCCATTGTGAAGTTCGAGCAGCATCAACATTATTTGTTGTTAACTGCTGAGCACGACGTTTAATATCCGCCTGCTTAAAATACATTTCTTTTAAGGTAACTGATTTGTTACTGTTGTATACTTCGTAAGCCATGATCGCCGTCGCTAGCCACACAGATTCTATTGTTGAATAATGCATGTATCCACCTCAAAGTTTAGTTCATAACTTTAGTCTATCAGATATATTTTTTTTTTTCTAAAAACTTAACAGAAGTTGCTAAACTAAGTGGTAAACATGAAGAGACTGTAAGAAGATGGATAGTTGAAGGTACGTTCGAAGGGATAAAAAGCGCCTAATAACTTGATAATTTCTGAAACATCCGTTTTAAATTTCTTATCTTTACATCAAACACAATCAAAAAACAATCAATATCATATAAAGGTATAGTCGCTTTTTTCGAACAAGAAAGGTAAATGAAAAATATACCGTTATATATGTTTTTATGACCAAAACGCGACCAAAAATGTAGCACCTGACTAAAATAGTCGGGTGCTACATTTGTATGAGCATTAGCGTAGATTTTTACCAAAGGACTCCAATTCAATAGATTTTGAACTTGTATACTCTGAATCCATTTTTCGTTTTATCAATTAATAAAAAATTCTCAATTAATTCTTAATAGAAAACAGCAGGAAAAACCTTCATTACACATATTAAACTCCTTACTAATGTCGAAATATAGTATTAAAACAATTATAATAGTTTTTATGATAGAAATAATGCTAAAGACATAATTTATAAAAATTTTTGCTTTAAGTCCTTTAAAAAATGAAAATGTGAGAGACATATAAAATTATAAGAGAAATTGAGGAGAAGAAGAAAAAATGGATAAGGTTATAGACTTCAAAAACCTACAACAACAGCTAGGCATTTCACCTATTACCCTACGGAAAATGGAGAAAGATGGTTTACCATTTACTAAAGTAGGAAAGTCTAAGCTTTACAACATAAAGGAAGTCAGAAGTTGGATAGATAACAACCAACGCGGAATAAAAGAATTAATAGTCGGTCGAATCTATCACAATAAAGAGGTTGCAGAGGCTTTTAAATGTTCTACACAAGGCGGAATGAGACGTTCACATTTAACCAATACCCTTGTCATCTTTTCGGATCATACTAAAGGAATCTACGAAGACAAGTGGATAATAAATAGCAATGGAGATGAAATTCTCCTTTATACTGGTATGGGACAAGATGGAGATCAGGACATCAATTTTGGTCAAAATAAAACACTAAACGAATCTAGAAAAAACGGCGTTAGAGTGTATTTATTTGAAGCGTTTAAATCAGGTGAACATGTATTTAAAGGTCAAGTTGAACTAGTCGAATATCCATATACAGAAGTTCAATCTGACCGAACTGTATGGATGTTCCCATTACGGGTAGTTGGTAATAAATATACAATCTCTGAGAAATTATTAAAAGAGAAAGAGGCGGAGAAACAGAAAGATGTCCAAAAATTAAGCGATAAAGAATTATATGATCGGGCAAAGAACGCTGACAGGTTAGGCCAACGATACACCACTTCTAAGACATTTGAACGTGATCCGTACGTTTCTGAATATGTCAAACTTCGTGCACAAGGTATTTGCGATCTTTGTGGAAACCCTGCCCCTTTTAAAGACAAAAAAGGGAAACCGTATTTAGAAAGTCACCACGTTATCTGGCTTAGTAAAGGGGGAGAAGATACGATTTACAATACTGTAGCTGTTGATCCCTCATGTCACCGGAAATTACATGTTTTAGAACTGGAAACAGATGTAAGAGTGTTACTTGATAGACTACAACTTTATCAACTATATAAATAGACTCTGAAGCAACACCCCTCTATTTTTAACAGATTCTGATCAACTACTTGAAGCATGATTCTGCATATTTTCTATTCCAAACCTGTTCAATTGGAGCGTTAATCTCTATTTCTTTTTTCCATTTCCCCAATGAGAATCACCTCTACCTTTATTATATTAACTTTACTATTTAACCAAATTAACAACTAATAAATCATTGGTTGAATGAGCGTGGGGTCATTGGGTTGAATGGAGTCCACTCGGGGGATCAATCGCTATCGGGCTATATAAGGGGTTATAGGAGTATATAAAGATTTAATATATTTCTTCAAAAATAAAAAGTTGATAGAACCAACTTACCTCGGTTTTATCAACTTCTTCCCTGAATATTGAAAGTGTCAATTTCCGACTATCTTTTTAATCTTAGCTTAGAAATTAATGCTTCAATACTTTCTGAAAAATCTCAAATGAATTCCTTTCGAAATCCTCTAACTTTACTTTACCGTTCTCATTATCAATTACAACTAACAAACCATTCCCTTCAATACCTAAAGGAATATTTTCTAGTCTATTGTTATGATTGGTCTTATATCCCTCTATGGTCCTCCGGAATGAATTTAATTCAAAGTTTGGCAAAACCGCCTCAAATTTTATATATATCATTTAAAAATCCGTCTAATTCAGCGAACCAATACGAATTAAAATATTCAATAATTGTTTTATGGAATACCACTTCTAAGTTCTCTTCTAACTGGTTTAAGTCATGTGAAGTAGTATTTTCCACATGTTTCCATGTAATATAATCTTCTTCGTCAACTTCCCCTTCATAAATTATTGAATTAACATCTTCAGTCACTGGAGTCTTAAATAAAAATTCCATTCCTTGATCAGCAAGCTCTTGTCTCATTCTGAAGTATTGGCCCGTTGATTTCTTAATCGACAAAAATATCACCCATTTCGGTAATTTAATATGCTAGAATTACAACCTAAAAAGTCAATCTCCTCTAAGTTAAAGAATCGAAGCAACCTCTATACTAATACATAAAAAACCTTGAAAAGCTAAAGCCAATCAAGGTTTTTTATCTGAATTACAAGTATTCTACTGCACCTAAAAACTCTAAATCACTTTTATTAATTGTGGTTTTCTTTTTAATTCCCTCATATTTAAAGTTGTATAGAAGAATAACAACATTATACTCACTTGGCAACTGTGCGCCACACAATGAAGAAAATTTAGGAATAATATCATCATCGTAGGAGAACCCTTCTAATAATCGACTAAGCAAGTTATCTGCTACTTCATCATAAAAATCCGCTTCTCTAACAGCGTCGTCATATCTATCGATGCCAAAGCTTCGAGCAAACATTGAGGGAATAAAATCCCCATCCTCTGTATAAGAAATTTCAAGTAAATTGTCTAATTCCTCTGATGAGTTAATATTCCCTACCCAAAATGATACAAATCCTTCTTTTTGCAAAACTACCTCCTATTTGGTTCAACCCACCTAAGTGTTAGAGATTGACATTCAAGAGTTAATAGGTGGGGTAGCCTCTCGACATTATTATCATTCTGTGTACGTGAAGATTCGCAAAATAAATCTAGTAAAACATAATATAGGGCTTACAAGAGTTATTTATATTCTTTAAATAATAAACGGTTTATACTGCACTGAGAAACCCCACAAAAATAAGACACCCCGAAAGGCATTTTGCCAATCAAGTAAAAGTTACATTGTACTTACTATATAGCAAATACTATTAACTAAAAAGTCTCTTTTCTATTCTTTTTCATCCATTTTCTGCTTTAAATATTCAGCAATTTCTGTTTGCCCAAATTCTCTAGCATATTCATATGCATCCATATTCTTAATACTCTCTCCCGTATATCTAATTGAAATATCTATCCCATTTTCAACTAGAAACTCCACAACTTCTTTATGCCCACCATAAATTGCTCCAAATAATGGGTTTCTTTTTGCTAAGGTCAAATCTAATTCTGCGCCTCTCTCTATTAAATACTTAACTATCTCCAAATGCCCCGCACCTGCTGCCACATTTAAAGGAGAAGCATCAAATATATCACCTTTTGTATTGACATCAATTCCTTTAAGAATCAGATATTCTACTATTTCAAAATGCCCTTTCTTTGCTGCAACATGTAACCATGTACCAAATGGTGTCATTGTATGTAAAGATTCTGGATTATCTCCTATTAAACGCTTTACTTCATTATTATCACCGATCTTAATAGCATTTCTTATAGTTTTATTTAGACTTTTTTCATCCATAGCATTACCTCCTGTATTTCTACTATCTTGAACTAGCTATGTCTCCTAAATATTCAAGAGCTTCAACAATATCATCAAAGTAACCGTCCATTGCTTCAACAGCCCTTAACGATTCACTACTTCCTTTAAAGCATCAAAACTATGTTGTCCTATTACGGCATTTGGCGCCCAAATCTAAATGAAAAAAGAAATGGATAGTCCCTTTGATCTTCGAAAGGCTCTATCCACTTATTCTTTATGTAAAATATTTCTTACTTTATTACCAATCTTCTTCATCTTCATCCCAATCTTCTTTTGCCTCTTCTAGGCGCTCAATAAAATAGTCTAAAAAATTATCAGCTAGTTTAACACCATACCCCTCCTGATTATCCCACGTAATAACTGGGCATTCTCCATCTTTCATTTTATTAGTATCGAGACAATAAGCAAATTCATCAATATCCTCTATAACCACAAGTCCATCTATTAAATCATAATACTTTTGATGATCTTTGGTAGTATCTACTACTGCTGGACCTGTAAAACCATATCCAATTATTCTCACTCCAAAAAGTCCACCATAACCATAATTTCTTAGAAACCACTTGTAACTTTCCGGTAATGAGACCTGTAGTTTTTGTTCAGTTTCTTTTACATTGTCTTCACCTATTCCACCTGTAAAATCATCATCTTCGCCATATTTCTTTATAAATACTTGTAACTCAGAATAATTCAACTAAATCACCCTCTAATATTGAATATCAATAGTCATTTCAATTTAAATATTACCAACATACCAACAACATTCCTAAGTGCTTCAATTCCTAGTAAACTGTGTCGTTACTTCGGACAACTTTTTTTCGTAATTCCTTTTATAAATTGCTTCTAGTTATCTATTTTAAAATGCTATCAGTTATTCATATAGATTCTCAATTTCAGAAAACCAAAAACATTCCTTTTCCATACACTTAGCATCAATTCTTTCTAATTCTTCTTTTAGCCAATTAATCACAGATTCTGGTATATCATTATCAATAAAGGCATCCTCACCATTCACCTCTATTGCCTTATCAATCATTTTTGAATATACTAATAAACATTCTGCAAATTGATTTAAAGAAGAATTAATAAATACCTCTTTATAATCATCACTATTATGAAGAAACACTACATTTTCTTGTTTCTCGATTATACATATCGGATCCCCGGAACCAGTCGATCCCAAAAACCAATATTTTTGAAACTCTTCTGGCATATTAAATACATACGTAATACGCCTTAATAACGATTGTGACGAAGTAAATTCTAAATATGGTGGAGGAGTTTCAGGTAAGCCTCCTATTGACAAAAAGCTCTTCACTTCATCCGAAAAATCTGTACTTATTAAATCTTGGTAATTAAATTTAATTAGCGGGCCATCTTTGTTAACATCCCATTTATAATTAAATTCTTCTGGTAGTATCATCTTCTCACCTTCCTGAATTTTTTATAAAAGTTTCTAATCTAGTTGCAATTTCATTATCTATTCCAGTAATTCCCCAATCCTTTTCTACATTATGAATTCCACCATATCCTGGATGCAAACTTTTTGGTAAAGCTACAGCTTGACCACCTTCTCCTATAAGGTGATGCCTCATTGGATTTTTCAAATACTCCTTATACTAAGGAAAATGTTTTATAAATTGTTCATCAGCACTTGGAACGATGGTACATGGTACAACCTTCATTAGCTTTGAATTTCAGTCAAGCATCATTCAAATCGTCCAAAGTATAAATATCCCATAAAAGAAAACAAAAGCACCTGTTGCCTCAAAGACAATCAAATGCTTTATCGTTAGCTATAAAGTATTCATTACAAAAGCTTATCTTTAAACCAACGTGATTGTTTAATTTCGTAAGTTTATAGCTTGTTCCTTGTAACAATACTTCGTAAGCTTAAAATGTCATTTCACCTAGCTATCTTTCGTATTTGTAACTTAAACAAAAAATCTAGGATTGCTTAAAACGGATAAATGCAGCTTCCTATAGTATCGTTATTCAGATACATATAGGTTATTAAAGAACTCAGCAAAGCTATCTGCGAGGATAAACATATTCCCCATTTCTCCCTCTGGTTCTATATCATGAATCCAAAAATATACCTTTCCCTGATACTCTCTACTAACCCCTAATAAAATCTCATTTCCACCTGGGTCATTAGCAATTGAAACAAAATCTTCTGGTATTTCTCCTTCTAAAATCTCAAAAACTTTAGCTAAATTACTCTTCATATCCCCAATTCCATAAAACTTATTAACTAAACTTTCTCCTTCATCATCAGATATTCTGAAGTTACATTCTTGGGGATATCCTCCATTGTATTCTAGTAGAAAATCAACATATTGTTTAGGTAACGTAACATCGTACTCCTGTTCAAATTGTTTTATATCTTGTAGGGAAATCTTTGGATTTTTGCTACTCATTTTTGTCATATTCGCACTCCTCTAATCTTACTTATTTTTCCCATTAACTTTTGATTGACCACTAATGTGTCTAAACTCTCTATGAATATCTTCATCTACTAGCATCTTCGTTTTTCCATCTTTTTGATGATGCCATGTATACCCTTCTGGCGGTTTCCTAATATTTATTATTGAGGATCAGTATCTTTTGTAATTTAGCCGCTATATTTGCATTTTCAAAGTCTTTTGGATTATTCTTAGGCGAATGTACCTCGATTTAAACCAGCTCAACATTTGGATGTACATAGGGTGTAAAATCAGGATAACCATTTGGATAACTTACTGATATTCCAGACTTGTTAGGATAATTCCAAGTGCCATTATCATCGATGGAGATCTTCCCACCCTTTTTATATACCACTTTTCAGGTATAGGAGATTTTCATTGGTGATAGATACATCTTTATTCAGTACATTGGTACAAACTTCATGGGCTATGAATTTCAGTAAAGAATCACTCATATCGTCCAAAGAATAAATATCTCATAAAAAAACACCTGTTGCCTAAAAGGCAATCAAGTGCTTTAAAGTTTCACTCGCTTATGCTGCTAACACAAACTCATAACATATCTTTTTACAATAATGTTATTAATACCAATTCATAGCATTATCTTTTCGAATTAAACTTCGTCTGACAATGCATCATTGTAATCCTGTAATTCTTCCATAATTTCTTTTAATCGGTCAATATTATTAATAAATTCGTCGTAAGAAATTTCTTGATAATCGAAAATTCCTTCTCCATATTCATCACTGTCAAATATTTTTACTTCTGCACCTAACTTCAACAAATTATCAACTAACCCTTTTAAATTCTCCATTTCATCAATATCATTCGCATCCGTTTCGGCAAAAAAATCTTTGTTTTCAATTTTATTTTTTATGTCTGTAATTCCTAAACCAGTGTACTTTCTTAAAGGTACTACACATTTACTAAATGGACCATTAGTATTTATCTTAATTGCCATTTTACTCATCTATTATTCTCCTTTCCATTAAAATTCTAATGGTAACTTCATTCTTTTTTCGGTAGGATATAGAAGTACATAACTCTAAATAACAAAAAATGGATAGCCCCTTTGATTTCAGGCTCTATCCACTTCTTCTTATATAAAATATTTCTTACTTTATAAGAAAATAAGATAAATAACTATTACCTTCAGCTTTTACCAATCTTCTTCATCTTCATCCCAGTTTTCTTTTGCCTCTTCAAGACTTTCGATTAAATAGTCTAGGAAATTATCAGCTACCTTTCGACCATAGCCTTCTTGTTAAGTATTAATAGCTTATTTAAACTAAATTACTAATTAGTTTTACTTGTATGGTACAGTACCAATAAATTTAATTTCTATATTTTCCGTTTCATCTCCACTTTTCGCTTCATCATATTGAAAATCATAGAGTACAATAACAGAATTAATCCAGTATGCTAAATTATCACCATTTACTAACTCTTTTATATTCGGAATAATTACTTCGCTATATGAAAAATCATTTAAAATGTCGTCTATATTATTTTTTGGCTCTTCATAGAAACAAATTTCAATGTTATCTTCATCATAATAACCAAATTCAAAGTTTGTACCAAATTTTGAGTCTATTGAATCCCCATCTTCCGTATACTCTATATCAACATACTCTTCAAGATTTTCAAACGATTTAGAAACGCCAAACCACACTGAAACCACGCCACTATATTCCATAATTTCACTCCTATTTTTTTAGATTACCTGGTAAACCCTCTACTCCACCCTTGTATCTATAATGAGACCACATCTGTAACCGTCTTACAAATGTATTATAATCAAGGGATGTGTCTATTATTTCTAATATTTCATTATGCGCTCTTTTAGAACCAGGAGCACGATGATGTCTACCTGGTGGATTAATAAACTCTACATCTTTTGTTGGTGTTCTCAATTCTTGGATTTGTTCAGCACTTATTCCCCACCTTTTGAAAGTAGGTGCTCTTGCAATCATTAACCATTCATGTAATTTTCCAGGCGATCTCAATCTTGAAGAAATTACTTTTCTAACTTCCGGATTAGCCCACGCTATTTCTAATTCATCTAAGGTTATATTATCATACCATTTAATAAACCCACCATCTCTGACACTTGGGATATCTTCAGGGTTAAAAATATTAGTGCGAGAAGTGATTTTAACAAAATTATTTTGGATAACTTCTGATTTTCTTTGATTCGGAGTTTGTCTTTTTACTGTAGTTTCACCCGGACCCCTACCACTAACTTCAGACTCCACTTTCGCCATAGAAATTAATTGTTCTTTTAACCCAACCCCATTAACCACATTATAAGGTACTCCCCCTGCCAACGACAGTTGGTTTTTTGGATTGTATGGCAATAGGTTAGGGATAGTGGCCAGTTCTTTTGCCTTCGTAACGCCTTTTACTGCAGCGGCTTTTGTTGTCGCTACACCAGTCTTCGTTATGGCTCCTGCACCTTTTGTTCCTACTACTGATGTGACGACTGTTCCAAGGGCATAGGTTACCCAATGAGACCTCGAATAGGCATCGCCATTTACCATATCTCTTTCATAGGAGTCGGAGATGGATTTGGAAATATATTTATAGGTTTGAATCGGGTGCATAATCGAATTGGCTACGCCTTCGACCGTTTCTCCAGGGTCTGTGACAAAGTCCCAAACTCCTGTCACAAAGTCTTTCCCTACATCATAAAGGCCTACACCGATTCCTTTTGCAATGTCTGCGGTTTGCTTAGCCGCTTCTAGCTGCATGACATATTGCTGCTGGGTGGGCGCTAAGTTTTCGTATCCGATCTGCTTGGCGATTTTGAGGAACTCGTCTGGATCTGTTACATGATCGAGTTGTGCCTTCAATTCTTTGATCCGGCGATTCTCCGCTTCCTCTTTCTTAACCTTGAGATATTGCGCGGTTTCTTTTTTCCTTACTTCTAGGTTTTTATAGGCTTCACTATTTTTGTAAGCTACTGCATTAAAATAGAGCGGGGATACTTCTCCTCCCCTTGTACTGGATATTTTCAGTTGCTCCATGAGTGCCGTCACTGCCGCTTGGTCCGCTTCGGATTTGGCATATTCAGCCGTCCACTTATGATCGATTTCGTTTACTTTGTCTATCGTTTCGGTCCGTTTCCTTTCAGCTTTCTCCATATTCTCAAAGAACGCATCATCGGAAAAAGGCTCTAACTGAATGATATCATCAATTCCAGCCAATATTTTTTTCAGATCATTTTTTTGGGCTGTGACCATTTCCTTGGAATTTCGAGTGGCGTTTGTCAGCTCTTCCTCTAAAAAAGGGACCGTAACCACGGTTTCACTAAGGTTAGCTTCGATTGTATCTCCTTGAATTCCACTTAAAAAGGCAATATGCCGATTGATCAGGCGCAGCCAAGAATCCACGACATCGATTTGTGCTTTGTAAAACCCTTTAATGGCCTCTGCGCCTTGACCCTGCAGCTCATCATCCAAATGAACGATACTCTCAAATCCTTTTTTCAATTCCGTGAGCTGTTCTTTCAGGTCCTTATATTGTCCGACACGCGTTTGCATGGCAGAAACTAGTGTTTGAGATTCGTAAATCATCGACATAATGGAAAGTCCTTTCAACTTCTTTTCTTATAACTAGATTTCATTTGTATGTAATATTTTATTCACTGTAAAATTATGGACTAAATATATTTTAGAAGAGTTTCTATATTTATTCAAGAATAGAAGGGGAATTGGACAGTATTTTTAATAGTAGCTGGACGATGGACGATCACAAAGTTAAACAGACACGTAAATAAGGGCTATTCCTGTTTGAAGGAATAGCCCTTTCTTCGTATCAAAATTAAAATGCCGGTATGGCCGTTTCACTATATTTCTCTTCTAAAAATTTGCGTACCTCAGGGCTTGTCATGGCCTTGGCCAACTTTTGGACTGGATCAGAATCCACGTTATCCTTGCGTGCCACTAATGTAATCGCAAAGTCATTTTCAACACCTTCTGTGAGAAGGGCGTCATTTTTTGGTGTCAAACCAAGCGGTGCGGCGTAAGCAGGTGTTATCACGATCGCATCTGCTTCATCATACGTTCTCGCTAGCATTAATAAATCCACTTCTTTAAACTTATAGTTTTTAGGGTTCTCAGTGATATCAGACATTGTATAATATGGACCCTTTTTTTCCTTTAAAGTAATCACTTTATGCTGTGCTAGCAATGCCAATGAACGATCGATATTCGACACATCATTTGCAATGGCAATAACGGCACCCTCTGGCAATTGATCCATTGAGTCGTATTCTTTGGAATACACCCCATAATTGGCAAAATAAATGGGTTTCACTGGTACTAGCTCGGCATTTTTGTTTCGATTGAATTCCTCCATATACGGAACGTGTTGGAAGAAGTTCACATCCACTTCTTTTGCTGCTAGTGCGGTGTTAGGCTGCACATTATCACTTAATACAACCATTTCTAGGTTAATGCCCTCCTCTGCCAGCTTTGGTTTAACAAGCTCAAGGATTTCCGTCATTGGGGGAATGAGTGAGGCAACCTTCAATGTTACCTCTTCCTTCTCCTGATTCTGCGCATTTTCTTTCTCTTTTACTTCATTCGCCTTTCCGCATCCTACTAAAAGCAACATGATTGCTGCCATGAGAAAGAGTATTTTTTTCATGATGTTTCCCTCCATTATTTATCTTTTATCAATCATTCTGGCTATTGCCGTGCCAATGAATTGGATAAGCTGTACTAGAATAATTATAATGATAATCATATAAATCATTAGCTCTGTTTTAAACTGCTGGTAGCCATACCTGATGGCAAAGTCGCCGATACCGCCGCCCCCGACCACTCCCATGATCGTTGAATAGGAAATAAAGCTGATAATCGATGTTGTTAGTCCGAGGACTAGCCCTGAACGAGCCTCCACGTAAAGAAATTTAAATATGACATCCTTAACGGAAGCCCCCATGGAAATGGCTGCCTCGATCACACCCTTTGGCACATCCAATAAAGATTGCTCGACCAATCTCGAATAATGGGCAATGGCAATGATCGCTAATGGAACGCAAGCAGCTGCTGTACCAATGGCTGTGCCGATTATGAGCCTTGTAAAGGGGATTAAAAAAACAACCAATAACAAAAATGGGAAGGAACGGATCATATTGACAAGTAAATTTAAAATCGAGAACGCCCACGGATTTTCAAGCAAATGACCCTTCCTACAAAGAAATAGCAAGGTCCCCACAGGCAATCCAATCAAAATCGCAGCTAAAATGGACACACCAACCATGGTAATGGTTTCGCCAATTGACTGCCAAATTTCTGCCTCATATTGAACTAAAATCTCAGGCATGGCCTAGCCCACCATTCTCTGCTAATTGTTCGATAAAGTATTCTGGACGATTATCTTTTTTTTGAATCCCGGTTGGTTCGATTAAGACCGTGTCATAAATCTCTCCATCTGCCATGATCGATACACGATTGCATATACTCTTAATGACATCCAGCTCATGACTAACAATGACAATCGTCACACCGAAGCGTTTGTTGATGTTCTCTAGCACGTCTAATATTTCAGCCGTTGTATTTGGATCAAGGGAAGAGGTCGGTTCATCGCATAACAACACTTGCGGGTTATTCGCCAATGCCCTTGCAATGGCAACACGTTGCTTCTGTCCCCCGCTTAATTGTGCAGGATATCTCTCCATCTCACCCTCCAACCCGACAAATTGAAGACACTC
Organism: Peribacillus sp. NPDC096448; assembly: GCF_044762675.1. Taxonomy (NCBI): domain Bacteria; kingdom Bacillati; phylum Bacillota; class Bacilli; order Caryophanales; family Bacillaceae; genus Peribacillus; species Peribacillus sp. NPDC096448. The sequence continues at coordinate 286,850 of NZ_JBIWEU010000003.1, forward strand.
TACAACACGGCTCCGACGTTCCTTCTTTGGATAATTTGCCAGCTCTAAAGAGGCTGCCACATTGTCATGAACCGTTTTATTTGCCACAAGATTAAAATGCTGAAAGATCATGCCAATCGACTTCCGTGCCCCACGAAGTGCTTTATTGTTCAATGTGGTCAATCTTTGGCCGTTTACCTCCACGTCGCCCGCATCTGGGGTCTCCAACAAATTCATTAGCCGCAGCAGCGTTGATTTCCCTGCTCCGCTTGCTCCGATTATTCCATGAATTTCACCTTTAGGTATTCTTAAAGTAACAGACTTAATAGCCTGAAATTGTGAAAATTTTTTACTCACTTGATGCAGGTTAATCATAAAATCCCACTTTCTATTTGTTGAAAGGTAAGTATACCGCTCCTCATTATCGTTTCATCAAAGAAACACAGCTGATAAACCATTTTATCAACTAATGAGGACCTAATGCAAAGACACAAATTAACAGTTAGAAAGGATAGATGAACAGTGAGGAATACCTGTTTACATCCATCCTTTTGTACGAGATTTTTCGTTAACTGGATATACTTTCATTCCAGAACACCGTGACGTTATTTCGACGACACCACCAAAAACCGGACATTTTGATCCGAGAAGTTAAACCAGTAATGGGCTTTTCTGGCATCGAACATGAACGACTGCTGTTCATGGAGTTCCATTCTTTCTCCCTCAATTTCCACTGTTAACTTCCCTTCGATAATGAATAAGAATTCATGTCCGCTATGAGAAAAGGCGCTTCCTTTATTTTCACCTGGCTTTAAGGTGACGAGAATAGGCGAAAAAACAGCATCACGAATGCCGCTGGATAAATTCTGATAGTGAAATTGTTCATGATTATAATCTGAATTTTCTTGGGAGCGGTCCTCTGAAAAAAAGAAACTTGGGCTGACATCCAATGTATCAGCGATTTTTTTTAATGACTCTAATGTGACGCTTGATTTACCCCGTTCCACTTGTGATAAAAAGCTGATCGAAACGCCTGTTTGTTCAGCAAGGCTCTTTAATGTTAGTTTTCGCTCTTTCCTCAATGATTTCATTTTTTCCCCGATTGAATCAAAAGGCATAGAGATGCCCCCTTTTTACATAGTATCTAGCTACATTATACAGTACAAACTTTGATGAATGTTCCGTCATTAATAAAATAATTGACAGAAAATTTAAAATTATTTACAATAAAGAAAATAATAAATTGAAGTGACACTTCAATTTTAACGGGGTGACTCAAGATGGAGAAGAAACAAATGCGGCGAATTTTAATTGCGAGTTTAGTCGGAAGTTCAATTGAGTGGTTTGACTATTTTTTATATGGGACCGTTGCAGCTCTCGTGTTTAATCAGCTATTCTTCGTGAATGAGGATCCGACAATAGGGCTGTTGCTTTCCTATGCATCCTTTGCGTTAGCATTCTTCATCCGCCCTTTTGGCGGGGTGATCTTCAGCCATATTGGCGATCGTATCGGGAGAAAGAAAACACTTGTTATAACACTTAGTTTAATGGGGGTCGCAACATTTGGGATGGGGCTTCTTCCCACGTATCAAGCCGTTGGGATTTGGGCGCCTATTTTATTGATCACGTTGCGATTAGTACAAGGTCTGGGAATTGGCGGTGAATGGGGTGGCGCGCTATTATTGGCCGTTGAATATGCTCCCGCTGAGAAACGGGGCTTGTTCGGAGCCATTCCTCAGATGGGTGTTACGATAGGAATGCTGCTTGGAACCGTTGCCTTATCCATTATGACACTGCTTCCTGAAAACGCATTCATGACTTGGGGATGGCGTTTACCATTCATTTTTAGTGCTTTCCTTGTTTTTTTTGGCCTATGGATTCGTAAAGGAATCGATGAAACACCGTCTTTCAAAAAATTGAAAGAATCAGGAGAAGTTCCAAAGCTGCCGATTGTGGAAACTCTTAAGAATTATTGGCGTGAAGTCCTTATCGCCGTGGGAGCTAAAGTGGTAGAAACAGCTCCATTTTATATTTTTAGCACGTTTGTCGTATCATATGCTACTGCAAATCTCGGTTTCTCCCGGACAGCTACATTAACTGCAGTCATGATTGCGACAATTATAACGACGATTTTAATACCTATCATGGGGAATTTATCTGATACGATTGGCCGCAAAAAGCTGTTTATAGGCGGAACGGTTGGGATGGCACTGTTTGCATTCCCATACTTCTGGTTGCTGCAGCAAAAATCGGTACTGCTATTGATCGTTGCAACAGTGATAGGTTTAGGGGTTATTTGGGCTCCCATCACAGCTGTTCTTGGAACGATGTTCTCGGAAATTTTCGATGCAAAGATCCGTTATACCGGCATCACGCTTGGATATCAAATCGGAGCAGCTCTGGCAGAGGAACAGCGCCGCTAGTTGCAACGGCTTTACTTAATCGGTTTAATAACTCCTATGTTCCTGTCGCCCTTTACATTATTTTTGCCTCTGTCCTGTCACTAGCAGCGATTTGGGCAGTTAAGGATCGCAGCAATCAGAAATTAGACGAAACGCATAATACTAGTGCCATGTAATCTATGGTTCTTTTACTTCAAGGAGGACAATTGAATGTTGGTTATAAGTGAGAAGGAAATTCAGCAATCATATGGAATGAAAGACGCAATATCGGATGTAAAGGCCGTATTACGTGCACATGGTGCTCAAAGAATAGATAACCCTCATCGCACGGTTCTTGCTTTCCCTCAACACGAGGCATCGGCACTTTACATGCCAAGCGCTGATTTATCTGAAGAAGTTTCGGCGGTCAAGGTTGTTACCATTTTTCCAAAGAATCCTTCAAGGGGGATGGCAACAACACAAGGAGTCATCTTGCTGTCAGATGCAGAAAATGGCGAACATTTAGCATTGTTGACTGCCTCCTATTTAACACGTCTCAGAACGGGGGCATTGAGCGGCATTGCCACTGACTTTCTTGCTCGTAAAGACGCCCGGGTTCTCACGATCATCGGCACAGGGGCTATGGGATTTGAACAAGCAATTGGTGTGTTAGCCGTAAGGGACATTGAGCGTATTTTATTAGTAAATCGCACACCAGAGAAAGCGGAGAAATTCGGTGAAAAGCTGCGGGCATTCGGTGTAACCGTTCCTTTTGAAGTTTTCGAAGATGTTTCAGCAGCTGTTCGTCAAGCAGATATCATTTGCTGCGCAACCCGCTCGAACGAGCCTGTATTTAATGGGCAGGATTTAAAGCCGGGCACACACATTAACGGGGTCGGGTCTTACTTGCCGGATATGAAAGAAGTGGATAATACCACGGTTTCACGCGCTGCTAAAATTATCGTCGACGATTTGGCGGGCGTGAAGGATGAAGCAGGAGAGCTCATTCATGCTGCCAATCAGGGAAATTGGTCATTTAATGATATTCACGGGGAGCTTTATGAACTTGTAATGCTGACCAAAACAGGCAGGGAACATGAAGAGGAAATTACCTTCTTTAAATCGGTCGGTGCTGCTTACTTTGACCTCGCTGTGGCAAAAGGTGTTTACCGCCAATCGAAAGAACGGAACATCGGGATGGAGATTGAGGTATAACAAAAGTCCATAAATTTTGCTATCATTGCCGAAACAAGATACGTTCAAGCTTGCAGTAACATTTCATCTTTAAAATAAAAGACCCTTTTTTCGGAAGGGTCTTTTGAATTCCTTACCTTTCACAAGCGATCAAGTCTTTAGTAAAGTATTACCTACCCGTTTCTGCTTCAGCTACCTTTTTGACACGGTCTAAAAATTCAACGACCACTTTATCGGTGGCAAATAATAAAAATAATTTCAAAAACCACTTTAACGGGCGACTGGTGACTGTATATGTAAAGGAAGTTCTATTGTCATTGATTTTATTTAGTTCGTAAAAAGCTGTAATTTCAAACATTTTTGCAAGTATAAATCCTACTTTAAGCTTTTTCTCATTAGTTTCATTCAAATATTCCAATGTTTCTATATCATACTCTTCTGTTCGTTTTCCTTCTCTATATTTTTGGCGATATACGCTTCCAACCACTTCTTCCGTTATTTTAATCGGCTTTTGTTCAACTACTTGAGGCATGATTTTTTGCATATTTTCTACTGAACCATCAAGAAACTTCCATACCTGTTCAATTGGGGCGTTTATTTCTATGTCTCTTGTCCATTTTTTCAATGAAAATCACCTCTACCTACATTATATTTCCTTTATTATGTAAAACCAAATTTCCAACTGATGAATCGGTAAATAATACAAGTTACATTAGATACGCATTAACCAACTCTTTTGAATTCAAATGTCTTTCTGTAAAAAAATTACTTTATTATGATTCTCTTTTTTGGTGTTATTCTTGTATAATAAACCAAACGGTTACTTTTTCAGGAGAATCCTATGAATTTTAATTATATCAATCAACACATATTAGATAATCTTTTTTATATCTTAGTAAGTATTTTGATTTATTACATTTTATTAGATCATGGCAAAAGATTGAGTCAGTATGTCAGGACCCTTATCACTGCATGCATGAGCATTCCTATTATATTATGTATGAAGTTTCCTATTTATATAGATGAATATTGTGTCCACGATCTCCGGCAAATCCCTTTTATAATCGGAACACTTTATGGTGGTTGGCCTGTAGGGGCTGCCCTGTTAGTCATCATATTAACTTTTAGGTTTGCTTTTTATGGTTTCAATTTACTTACGGTAATTGTATATATCGTAATATTTATTATAACGGCTCTATTTTCTTCAAAATTCAAAAATTTCAATCGAAAAAATAAGCTTAATAGCTCGATACTATTAATTTTATTTCTTGGAATACTAACGAGCTTCATTTCACTCGTTATGTCTGATTATTTTCAAATAACGGAGGCGTATGTATTTTACTTTATCATCCTCCCTCCTTTCATTATTGGTTTAGCTGTTTATATCATAGAAATTTTAAAGGATGCCATTTTAATTCGGACACAAATGATAAGGCTTGAAAAAATGGAGGTAGTCAGCCAGCTTGCAGCCAGCATTTCACATGAAGTTAGAAACCCTTTAACGGTTGTGAAAGGATTTGTTCAACTGCTAAAGACTCCTGATCTGACTCAGGAAGTAAAAGAACAATATATAGAACACGTTGTTAGGGAGCTTAATAGTGCAGAATCCATTATTAGTGAATACTTAGCATTTGCAAAACCTGCACTTGAGAAAGTGGATAGTATTTCAATTAACCGTGAAATAGGTTATGTAATTGAAATGATCAAACCATTGGCCAGCATGAATTTAGTTACGATATCTGAACAGTTGGCACCAGCCCTTACCCGGGGGAATATTCAACATTTCAAGCAATGCTTCCTAAACCTCATTAAAAATGGTATAGAGGCGATGCCAAACGGTGGGGAACTTAGTATTGTTTCTTATGTTAATAATTTAGACATCATTATCGAAATCAGTGACAATGGAGTGGGAATGAACAAAGAACAAATTAATCGTTTTGGCGAGCCTTATTACAGTTCCAAAGAAAAAGGGACAGGGTTGGGATCAATGGTAGCTGTCAAGACCATCCAAACGATGAATGGTACACTTCATATAACTAGCGCTTTGAATAAGGGAACAACGATTTCAATAACACTTCCCGTTTATCAAGAAGGTTATTAAAAAAAGCCCGCCATTATCGGCGGGCTTCAGACTGTAGACAAACTTGATGAAAACTCGGTTTGCCTGCAGTTTTTTATTTAATATGTTCAGTTGATTTCAGAAATCCGCTCCCTTTCTTTTGTAGTCGTTGCTTTCCACTCCAGGCACTCGCTTTCCGCGGGCGGTCCGGGAGCCTCCTCGGCGCCTATGCGCCTGCGGGGTCTCCCTTGGACACGTTTTCCCGCAGGAGTCTCGCACCTTCCGTTCCAATCAACTTTGTTTTAACTTTTTAATTCGGAAAATGAAAGCATCCATTGATCTCTTTCATTTCTGATTTGTTGAAAGATATGTTTTTTAAGAGGTGGGACACCAAGTATTAATCCAGTTATTTGCCATTATCGGCGGACTTTTTACTTTATTTTTTCTGGTCAAGGCATTGATAAACCGCCATCATGTCTCGTTTGTTCAATTCACGAATCCGGGCGAAAATGGGGATATCGGCAACGGCCTCGGTACGTTCACTTTCAGGGACGACATCTTTTACTTTCCCTGTCAGCCATGTCTGGACGTCGATGTTTTCGACGATTTCTTTACGGCCTTCATCATCGATGCCACTGGCATGACAGCTCACACAAGGGATCGTTAATTTATACACACCGTCATGGATGTTGTCTTCTGAAATGACTTTCTTGCCATTGCAGAATGGGCATTTATGACTTGCTTTAATTTTATTGATTTGGGTAACGATTTTTTTGTAGCCGAATGCTTCATAGACATAGGTTAGTTTTTTGTATTTGCCATTGGTGAAATATTTATCAATAATGGTTTCTCTTGTTTCGTTAATATTGGCAAAGTCACAGATGGTGATCTGATTTTTGCTGTTGATTGCTTCGATATTTCCTTTAATGCTGCCCCAGAACGGTTGGGTATTTTGTAAAACCACTTCATAGCCGATGAAGCTTGCCAGTTCGAGTTCGAGCATTTTCAACGCTGCTTGTGTTTCCCGAGGAAGGAATGAAACATCATCAGTAAGTGCGATATCGCCGCCTACAATCGCTTTGAGTTTTTCCAGTTCCGGCAGCTTCCCTACAATATTGATGACTTGATCTATTGGCTGTTGGATGATCTCACGAATATCCGTATCACCAAATGTCAGTTTTTTATGATGGTTCAGGATCGTTCCTTGACAGACTGGACAGGCGATCATTTCTTTTGTTTCTTTCATCTGCTCTTTAATGATTGATTTCGATACGAAGATATAACGCCCAATGATGAAATTGAATCCTTCCCAAATTCGCGATGCCTTGCCTGCTTTATCGTAAAAGGACTTTTCCCAATACCCATATAAGAATGTATGCTTTTCGGCATCTGTCATCTCATTATAGCTTTTACTCATGTCGTGACCTAGTTTATTCTTGATCTCATCAAACAGGAATTGCAGTTTTGAATGTTGATAATATTTTAATACTTCCATCACGTCTGGATGTAATAAACCATCCCAGAATGGCACGTTTTTGTCTTGAATGACTACATCAAAGTCAAATTTTTCAATGACCCGGCGTCCCGAACAGCTTGGACAATGATTTTCCGCAGAATAGAAATCGAAGCTTCTTGCATCTTTATTGGTCGGATGTGCAGCCACTATATGGTTGATCATTCCGCCCAGTTCATAAAGAAACGTATATTGACTGTACAAGTGCCGTTCAAGATCGATGGCGATGACAGGTGCGATCGTGTCTGACTCGTACTCCCCATAAATCACACGAGCGATTGGTGATAAGCTTTTTAAAATGCCGCCCTTATAGACGTTCTCTGCCTTTTTGAAATAGTCCAGATGATTTTCCTGTAAATAATTGATACCAGTTTTTGACCGGAGCGTCGAAGAGATATGCAATGGCTCCGCTCGATCGTCACTGTCTTTGTGACGGTAATAATCATCATGACTGACAACTTCAAGATGCTGGACAGGTGTTAGCTGCCTTTTACCAAAATCCACGATATAATCCGAGCTTTCCAGCATATAGGCATTATGTTCAATCATGATGATGGAGACGGATTCATCCTCCAGAATGACCCTGACACTGTCAATGAATTGGTTTAAAATATTTTGCGATAACCCTTTTGAAGGCTCGTCAAAAATGAACAGCGTGTGCGGGTTCCTTGTCTTCGCAAACAGCTCGGAAACTAAGTGGACACATTGAAATTCACCCGTCGATAGTGTTTGTGTTTTTCTTTCTAACGTCAAATAACCAAGCCCAAGTTTGATCAATAAGCTCAAGCGTTTATGTGCGATGTCTTCTTTTGGCAATTCTTCAATGATATCTTCGATCGAACGCAGAAAAATATCATCAATTTCATCACTGTATTTGGTTAGTTTCTTTTTAATATCAAGAAACGTCGCAACGGTTGACCGGCTGGTGATCGATTTGTTTCGGTCCTGCCCGACCATGACCAGTTTATCCTTTGGATACCGCTTCTGAAAATCTTTGGAGATGCATTCATTGACTAGTGTAGATTTACCGCAGCCTGACTCACCCGTAAAGGTAACGAGTCTATTCTTGGGAATCCGGATTTCTTCCATTTGAATATTACGGCAGTAAAGATCCTGGAATTGATAGTATTCCGATGGAACTGCTTCATTTCGTTTCCAACTGATTGGTTTGGGACGCGGTGATTCCTCAACGATTTTCCCGCCATATTTCCCGCTGCCAGGTCCAAAGAACAATTGGTCATCTGTGCTATCCAGCACCGTGTCTGAGTGATCAATGAGCCAAATTTGATTTTTATAACCTAATTGCTTAATCTGTTCCAAAATTTTCAAAAGGGTTTGATGATCAAGACCGACGGAGATTTCATCAATGATGATCACGGTATTTTCACTTGTTGCCATGAATTCGGCCAAATAAAGCCGGGTTAATTCTCCCCCTGACACTGTCCCCATAATACGGTTCAAGCCTAAATAACCAATATTCATATTGATTATATTTTGGAGGATATGCTGTTTTGCTTCACTAATATGTAAGGTCTCTGCGAGTGAAAGGATCGTTTCGATGCTTAAGTTGTTGATATCGGATATAGTATGCGGGCGGTCTAATAATTCAATGGTATATTGCTCGACTTCTGGATTGTAGCGCTTCCCCTCACACTTTGGACATTCGACATTTTTCGTCGTACCGCGTCCTTTACAAGCGGGGCACCAGCCTAAGGCATTATTAAATGAAAAAACTTCCGGAGAAAGATTGAATTTTTCTGCAAGACAAACACGAATCTCTTTAAACACACCAGTATGTGTGCCAATGGTCGAACGGGGATTGGCTGAAATGGATGATTTACCGAGAAAAAGGACCAGCGGCATTTCCTCCATCTTGATGGCGCTGAAATTGGTTTCCATAATATTGGGAAATAAATACTGATATTCAGACTTAGGCAATAAGGAAACGAGACGCTTCTTGGATTCTTCACCAATGGTTTGACAAAAAGTCGTCTTCCCGGAACCTGATAAACCAGCAATTCCTAATGATTGGTCGTCAGGCAGTGATGAATCTAAATGGTTTATATTGTTCGCTATTAATCGGTTTATTTTCATTTGTAACTCCTCTCCATTTTATTAAGCTCAGTCTTTCATATTAGCACAGCGATATATGTATTTGGTATTTTTTTAAACGGTAACCCCACCCTTCCATTCTTTCACATTCCGCTGCTTCAAAACGTATGATTCATCGACAAAAATCGTGGAGTGAGGATTGGATTTTTTCCATAACCAATTAGATGATTAGAGCCTTCTTATAGATTATAAAAGCCCCTCTCGATAAGAGAAGGGCATTCCTTATAAAGTATGACCACATTTTTATCCAATACGCTTATTTTGTATTGGACTTTTTTGCTTTGTTTTCAAGATCGCTTTTTGGCTCTGTGGAGAATTCCACATCTTTTCCATGTCCCTGCGGGTTAACACTTGGTGCGATGCGGCCTCTTCCTGTCTTTTTGCTCATTTCCTTCACCTCCAAGTATATGATGCTGGACGGATCTACTTTAAATTACGGGTGTAATTAAATGTGTCTTTGTTCTGAGGAACATCAGGATCTTTTTTCCCGGCAGGCTGTACTGCTCTTCCGGTATTTCCACTATAGCCTTCTTCCATGGGTCCTGGATAATGATAATGACCATCATTAACTGATTGAGTTGTTGATTCACCAGTTGCTTGACTTGCTCCCGTTTCCACCTGTTCTTTCTCGTTAGCCAATTCATCTCCTCCTTTTCTAAAGATTTTCTTTTATAGTATTTGATAAAAGAGCAATAAAATGAAAGGAGAAAAAAGGAAGCACTAATAATGACTCCATTCTTTGTTATTTGGAGGTCAGAAGTAAATTCTCCGTTGCATCGTTTTGCAAGAAGGGGCTGGGTTCGCCAACCGTATAAATCTGCAAGTCATGCATAGCCCTGGTACATGCCGTATAGAACAATCTGCGCAGGCTCTCATCGCCGTATGTTTGCATGGATGCATCATAAATGATGACAGCATCGAATTCGATGCCTTTGGCCAAATAAGCGGGAATGACAACTACACCCTGTTCATATTCATTTGTGCCTTTCTGTACGAGTTTAATTTCACCGTGGACACTTAGGGCATCGTATGCGGCGGCACTTTCGGCAGCAGATTTACAGATTATTGCGATTGTATTGTACTCACGCCTTTGAAAGTCTTTGACTTTAGACATGATTCTGTCGTGCAGTTCATCACGGCTGGACACTTGAGTGAGTACAGGCTTATCGCCTTCACGATTGAATGCCTTAATTCGATGGCCTTCAGGAACTAGTTCACGTGTGAATTCTATAATCTGCTTTGTGGATCTGTAGCTTTGATCCAAGGTTATGCTCTCGGTTTCACCTATTCCGTATAAACTGGTGAGAGTCTGGAAATCCACCCGTTCGCTGGCATGAGCGAATATTGCCTGGTTAAAGTCACCGAGCACGGTCATCCTTGCAGAAGGAAATAATCGTTTCAAAAACTCGAATTGAAATGGAGAATAATCTTGTGCTTCGTCAACAAGCACGTATTTTATTGAAGTATTCGTCTGAAACCCTTGAATTAACTCCTTCAGCAGCAAAAAAGGAGTCGCGTCTTCGTAATACAGTTTACCTTCGTCCAGCATTTTTTGCGTTGATAAGCAAATTTCCCTTTCGGCAGGTGTTTCACCTTCATTCCACAGTTCGATCCGTGTTTGTTCGTCAAAAAGTTGCTTGTATATTCCCTTAATATTGATAAAATAAAGTGCTTTTATCCGTTTGCGTAATGTCTTTAATTTCTTTCGAACAATCATACGCGCAAGCATTTTATTCTCTAGCTCATAATCGTCAAAGGAATCTTCATTATGGCCCCGTTTTTTCTCTAAGTAAGTGTATACCTTTTGGTAGTCTTCTTTGCTAAGATACTCGATCTCCTCCTGGACCCAAGGTTGTTTCAACTCAAACTTTTCCCTTTCATCAAGTAACTCACATAACCACTCTTTCAACTTTTCAATCCTATTGTGAAATTTTAAGGTGGTGTCCGTGTTATAAAATCTTTCCGAGATTTGTTTGGCGGAGACGAGCGTTTCCCCTCGGAACTTTAACCCTCTAAAGATCATTCCAGATTGCTCCAGTGATTGTCTGTATGTCTTGATGATCTCAAAGAAGCGAATGGATGCCTTAAATTGGATACTCGCTGTCCTGGTGCTATAGGAAGGATCATCCGCTGCAGTCAGCAAAAATTCTAATTGCTCATAAGGATCCTCAACTTGAAACGAGTCAGTCAGACGATGATCCAGGTATTCCTGGAATGTTACCTGCTGCATATTCTCTTCGCCAAGTTCGGGTAAAACATTGGATACGTAGTTATTAAACATGGAGTTAGGAGAAAATAGAATGATTTGATCGGCGTTTAGCCTTTCGCGATTCTTGTAGAGCAAGTAAGCGATCCGTTGGAGGGCAGCTGATGTCTTGCCGCTGCCAGCGGCACCTTGAACAATGAGCAGACGTCCGCGATCATTCCGGATGATCTTATTTTGCTCCCGTTGAATGGTGGACACTATACTGTGCATATGCTTATCCGTTCCCTTGCCCAGTACCTGCTGCAGTATCTCATCCCCAATGGTGAGACTCGTATCAAACATTGATTCGATAACGCCTCCCTTGATGGTGTATTGCCACTTGTTCTCCAGCATCCCTCGAATTACGCCTCCGGGAGTGGAGTATTCTACAGGACCGGGAGGATAGTCATAATAAACACTCGAAATCGGGGCCCTCCAATCGTAGATAATGAAGTTTTCTCCTGTTGCATCAGTAAGGGTGGAGGTCCCAATATAAATTTGTTCCGTAAGGGAAGACCCTTCTTCAGTGATATCAATCCGGCCAAAATAGGGCACTTCCTGCATGCGGCGCAGTGTCGACAATCTCTTGAAGGCATATCTATGTGCGCCTTCGCTTACCGACAAGTCTTGAGCTTGCTGCCTTAAGCCAATGATCGTCTCGAGGTAATCATCGAAAGTATCCATATTAACCTTAAGGTCATCCCAAAAGTGTTTACGGATATTAACAACTTCTTTTTTACGCTTTGAAGTTTCTCCTTCTATTTTGCTGATTTGTTTCGCAATTGTATCTATCACCTCATCCAAACGTTCTTGCTCCTGCCGAATTTCATTGTTCATATCAGACACTCCTTTAAAAAATGAGAAAATGGGGGTTGACTAGAGGTGAGTTTTACCTTATACTTATAGTAAGGGGTAAACTGTTTTGATTATTATAAAATGTGTTTCTATACTAATTTATCATAATTTCCGAATGATATCAATGTATATTGCACAACAGTTGCCATAATGGATCGTCATTTTATATTCTGATTTAACATGTAAAGTCAGTAACCAGTTAAGCAATAGCTTGACTGGTTATTTTTATGACTACATATTTGAAAGCCCCAGTGTTCGGTTCTTTTTTTCTGTAGATTTGAAACAAAGTCATAAAAAATACTGAGAAAATAGCGATAAAGACAAATCCCATATGAACGGATTTGTCTTTATGTTTCTTCCATTGAAAAATATAAAAAGTTTTTTGTGAATCTTCAATCTATTCAACTTGTGTTCGTGGGGTTTATCATTTCATCATCTGCCTTGCTTCCATAAACAGCACTTGGATAAACTTTTTCATATTATTGCGGCTCTGGCTGCTTACTTTTTTGCTTTTGTCTTCTAGCTCCAGCATTTTTTTGCGGACTTCCGAGAAATCAAAAAATGTGGATGAATAGGCTTCGAATTTTGGATTCATATAATCCGTCAATCCTAATGAAGCGATATGGATAAGTGCCTGGTTAAGAGCTCGGCGGACACGCTGCTCAGAAGCTTTCATTTCTTTCTGGATTTCGGCTTCTTTCGCTTGATCTCCCAGCTTTTCAGCTGCAATCCCAGCAAAAATCTCCTTTAAATATGGAAACGTGTAGGCAGGACCGAGTCTTTGCTTTTCATTTTGGAGGAATCCTAAAATGTTCAGTAAATCCTCGCTTCCCCCTTCGCCAATCATACCTAAATCAGAAATTAAGGAACGTCCAGCTTCCATGATATTTTTTGTATGAAAGGGTTTCGAAGACTTCGGGCGGCCCGTAAACACGTTCAACGACTTTTGAATGCCCTGGATCGATTGATCCACCAGTATTCGCTCGTTCACATTGTTTAATATGCATGAAATTTCAACTTGGTTCAGCGGTTTTGTAATGTAGTATTCCGCCCCTAATCTATACGCCTCCCCAATCAGTTCTTTCGATTCCACTTGCGAAATCATCACAAACTTTCCTTGAAATCCATCAGCAAGAGACCTGATCGTTTCAATTCCGTCCCTTATTGGCATGAGCAAATCGATTAAGACAACGTCTGCTTTTTTTAAAAACAGCAAGCCATTATTCACTAAAGCTCCGTCTTCTGCTTCTCCCACCACTTTACCTAAATCTTCGTCTTCAATTATCTCTGTCAGCATTCCTCGAATGGCAGGATCGTCATCTATAATGAAATAATTCATCTCGTTAACCCTTTCCCCATAATAGCATCAATCGGAAGTTCTACGATGAATACGGTTTCTTTATGGTAGTTATCCATTAGCCTGATATGTCCTCCAAATTTTTCAACAGTTTGTTTCACATACGATAAACCAATTCCCGTCGAAGGGTTTCCCGCCGCATCGAATTTCTTTGTATATCCTGCGGTAAAAATGATTTCCTTCTGCTTCGGTGCAATGCCCGGACCATTATCACAGATGTAAAACTCCACGAATTGATCTTTCCTTTGCACATGCAGTGATACGTATCCTTCTTCTTCAATGGCTTCCACTGCATTAGCCAATAAATTATTTATTAATGATAATACCATATATACATGATAGGGGGGATGGTCACCATCTATATGCAAGGAAAATGTAATAACTTTGCGAAGGGACTCTGCATATCGTCTATTGGACACGATCATGATGTTACCAAGGTCTTCGATCTTCATATATTCCTGCAGGTTTTCGGATGACATGAGTTTCGACAGCCCCGCATAAATTCGCTGGTTATCTTTTTTGATCTCATGCACGAGACCGGCAATCTGCAACGCAGTTTGTGCATCGCTTCCATTAGTCCCCTCCGATTTTAACCGACGGTAAAAGTCATAAGAAGTGCGGGTGATTTCTTCCGCATCTTGCATCGTTTTCTTCAGTTGAACCGATTCCTCATACAAACTTGAAATGAAAAGCAGCATTTGTTCCTTTTGCATGCGCTGCTCCGCTTCTGCGGATTTTGCTTCTCTCAACTTTAATATATTAAAAAAGCCGAGAACGAAAAAGCTTCGAATAAAGGCGATTAATACAAGTTGGTCAATGGCTATCAAGGGTGTATCCTGATTCGCTAGGATGGATCGGATCGTCATCTCCGATACACTTGCAAAAAGCTCGATCAATACCCCTAAAAGCCCGATCATAAACGGCTGATCGTGCCGTTCGTTCAATTTCGTTTTATGAAATGCCAACGCGTAAATGAAGTAATAGAAAAAGGCGGGAACATGAAGGCACATCGCATCCTCAACGGATATGTCCCGTATCCCGACAGACATTGAAAAACGTAAAAAAAACACACTCATCCCCGTCACTATACCTGCAATAATCGGGTGGATCCCCCTCCCCCATAGTAAAAACAAGAAGAAGACAGGGGTTCCCAAACTGACTCTGAATGTATCATCGAACGGATAAAACTTGAATTCGCCCGCAAGAGGCACCGCAATCATAATCAATAGTAATATCCTTATACTCTTTTTCAAATACGGTCCCTCCCCAGTCACTATAGTAAAAACATAACACATGAAAAGGTAAAAAAGTGAGAAGGGTTTTGACTGAAATTATTATTTTTTCTGGCCCTTGTAAGTATCAGTAGGATTCAGTAGGTTCCAGTAGGATGATCATAAACTTGAAATAATCTAAAAATTGAAAGCGCTAACAATCAAGTGACCATCCTAGGAGGAGTTTAAATGAAAAAGTTTGGCTTAGCTACTCAAATTTTTGTTGCACTTGTACTAGGTATCGTTGTCGGTGCTTTATTCCATGGTAATGAAACAGTCATGGCCATTTTGGTACCTATCGGCGATATTTTCATTCATTTAATTAAAATGATTGTCCTCCCGATCGTCATGGCTGCATTAGTAGTCTCCATAGCGGGAGTCGGCGATCTTAAAAAACTAGGAAAATTAGGCGGGAAGACTCTTCTTTATTTTGAGATTGTCACCACAATTGCCATTGTTATTGGATTGCTTTCGGCAAACTTGTTCCACCCAGGGTCTGGTTTAGATACAAGCGATCTTGAAAAAAGTGATATTTCAAAATATGAAGAAACAACGAAGACGGCTGGAAGCAGTGGCTTTGGAGAAACGATTTCTCATATCGTTCCTCAAAATGTATTTGAATCAATGGCTCAAGCGGATTGATTACCGATTATCTTCTTTTCTGTTTTATTCGGCTTAGGTGTGGCTGCGATAGGCGAAAAGGGAAAGCCTATTCTTGGATTCTTTGAAGGTGTGTTGGAAGTAATGTTTTGGGTGACGAATGTAGTCATGAAATTTGCCCCCTTTGGTGTGTTTGCACTCATTGGTGTAACCGTTGCAAAATTTGGCGTTGCAACGTTAATTCCTTTAGGGAACTTAGTAATTGCTGTTTATGTGACGATGGTATTCTTTGTGTTCGTCATTCTTGGAATCATAGCGAAAATGTCTGGGACAAGCATTTTTGTAATCCTGAAAGTGTTAAAGGATGAGTTGATTTTGGCATTTACAACAGCAAGTTCAGAGTCGGTATTACCAAGGCTTATGGACAAAATGGAGAAGTTTGGCTGCCCGAAGTCCATTACTTCTTTTGTTATTCCAACAGGCTATACGTTTAATCTGGACGGCTCATCGATTTACCAAGCACTTGCTTCACTTTTCGTGGCACAAATGTATGGTATTGATCTATCCATTACACAACAGATTACTTTGTTACTAGTATTGATGTTAACGTCAAAAGGAATGGCTGGCGTTCCGGGTGCGTCATTTGTTGTTGTTTTAACAACACTTGGTTCTATGGGACTGCCGGTGGAAGGTGTTGCGTTCATTGCCGGTATCGACCGAATTTTGGATATGGGAAGATCAGCGGTAAATGTCATGGGGAACTCATTGGCGGCGATTGTCATGTCGAAGTGGGAAGGGGAATTTGACCAGGAAAAAGCAAACCATTACGTTGATTCAATTAAACAATCAGACGTGGCATAAACTTATAAAGGAGGAAACACAATGTCAACAATCCAAATAAATCATGACGAACGTATTGAGAAAGACTTCTTGGGATCAAAACAAGTACCAGTGCATGCATACTATGGTATCCAAACATTGCGTGCAGTCGAAAACTTTCCGATTACAGGCTATCGCATTCATGAAGAATTGATTAAAGCGATGGCTATCGTGAAAAAAGCGGCGGCTTTAGCCAATATGGATACTAAACGTTTGTACGATGGTCTTGGTAAAATGATCATTCAGGCAGCAGACGAAGTAATCGAAGGCAAATGGCATGATCATTTTATCGTGGATCCCATCCAGGGCGGTGCAGGTACATCAATGAATATGAACGCAAACGAAGTCATTGCTAACCGTGCCCTCGAATTGCTTGGAAAAGAGAAAGGGGACTATGTTCAATTAAGTCCAAATAGCCATGTGAACATGTCACAATCAACAAACGATGTGTTCCCGAGTTCGATTCATATCGCCACTCTTCTTTCACTCGAAAAGTTATTAAATACGATGGAATATATGCTTACTATCTTTAGGAAAAAGGCCCAACAATTTGACCATGTGATTAAAATGGGACGGACACATCTTCAAGATGCAGTGCCCATCCGTCTTGGTCAAGAGTTTAAAGCATATAGCCGTGTACTAGAGCGTGATATTAAACGCATTCAACAATCACGCCAGCATTTATATGAGATAAATATAGGTGCAACAGCTGTGGGAACAGGATTAAATGCAGACCCTCGCTACATCGAAAGTGTGGTTGAACATTTGGCGGATATTAGCGGGCTTCCGCTTGTTGGGGCAGAGCATCTTGTTGATGCGACACAAAATACAGATGCTTATACAGAAGTCTCTGCTGCATTGAAAATATGCATGATGAATATGTCCAAAATCGCGAACGACCTACGTTTAATGGCTTCAGGCCCCCGTGCGGGCCTTGCGGAAATTAACTTGCCGGCGCGTCAGCCAGGTTCATCCATCATGCCGGGAAAAGTCAATCCGGTCATGCCTGAAATGATCAATCAAGTAGCGTTCCAGGTTATTGGCAATGACCATACCATTTGCCTGGCATCTGAAGCGGGTCAGCTTGAACTGAACGTGATGGAACCTGTGCTTGTGTTCAATTTGCTTCAATCCATCAGCATTATGAACAATGCATTCCGTGCCTTTACAGACTACTGTCTGGCAGATATTGAAGCAAACGAAGACCGTCTAAAAGAGAATGTGGAAAAAAGCGTAGGGATTATAACTGCCGTTAATCCGCATATTGGATATGAAGTGGCAGCGCGTATCGCACGGGAAGCCATTTTAAAAGGAAAATCGGTACGCGAACTATGCCTGCAGTATGATGTGTTAACAGAGGAAGAGCTTGATCTCATTTTAAATCCTTACGAGATGACAAACCCAGGCATTTCCGGGGCTGAACTTTTTGATAGATCGTAATTTCCGATTTTGCTGGAATGGCAAATGTGGTTGATGAATAACAAAAGTCTGGGGAAGTAATATAAAAGCCCTCCTTTATAGAGAGGGCTTCTAATTTTAAAACAAAGGTGATGAAACGGAAGGTGCGAGACTCCTGCGGGAATAGTGCGTCCAAGGGAGACCCGCAGGCACGCCGAGGAGGCTCCCGGACCACCCGCGGAAAGCGAGTGCCTGGAGTGGAAATCAATATTAACAAGTTTGTCTACCGCCTGAAAGCCCTCCTTTATAGGGAGGGCTTGTTTGTTTTGCAGGATGAGTAAAAATAATAATCCTTAACTAAAAAAATGGATAGCCCCAAAAAAGGCTATCCAGCGTAATTCATTAAAGATCACTTTACCTTAACCCCGGCTTTGATCAAGGTAGGCGGAGTTTCACCCTGTAATCCGGCGACAAGGTTGGTTGCGGCCAGCATCGCCATTTTCAGGCGGGTTTCATATGTTGCGGAACCGATATGAGGCAAAGTGACGACATTCTTCATGGAAAGCAGCGAGTTGTCTTCCTGGATGGGCTCCTGTACAAAGACATCCAGTCCTGCAGCGTGAATTTCCCCGGTTTTTAGCGCATCGATCAAGGCTTCCTCATCCACTGTTCTCCCTCTTGAACAATTGATGAAGATGGCAGACTCTTTCATGAGCTTGAATTCCTTTTTCCCCATCATCTTTTCAGTTTGGGGAGTCAGCGGTGTCATCAAGCAGACAAAATCAGATTGCTTTAACAGATCTTCCAGAGAACAGTATGTGGCTCCATACTTTTGTTCTGCTTCTTCGTTTCTGGATCTGTTGTGATATAAGATGTTCATATCGAACCCAAAACGGGCCCTTTTTGAAACGGCAGATCCGATTCCGCCCATGCCGATAATGCCTAATACTTTATGATGGACGTCCAACCCAAACGATTTTTCACCGATATTCGATGTCCATTGCCCTGACTTTACCATTTGATCCAACTCGGGCATTCTTCTCGCTGTGGACAGCATCAAGCCCATAATCGTATCAGCGACTGTCTCATTCAATACCTCGGGAGTGTTCGTAGCCATGATTCCTCGATTGGCCAGCTCCGTTACATCCAAATTGTCGTAACCAACCGATGAATTACAGACGATTTTTAATTGCGGTGCTTGATCCAGTAAAGTTTTATCCACTTTTAATCCTGAACCTAATATACCTTGTGCGTTCTTCAGCTCTTGAAGAAATTCAGGATAGTTTTGTGAATCAAGACCCTCAAAATAAACGACATCACAAGTCTCTTGAATATGATCCAACACTTTTTGATCCACTTTCTTATAGACAATTACTTTCGGTTTCATCATTGATACCTCACTTCCAATAAAGTAGGACCCCATAGGGATCGAATGTCGACATAATCTTTATGTTTGGCTCTTTTCGTAAAGATTGTTGTTTTTAAAACGAAACTATTTAAGGTTGATTGGAGCGGAAGTGTGAGACTCCTGCGGGAGCAGCGGGACAGGTGAGACCCCACAGGCGTTTACGCCGAGGAGGCTCACCGCCCGCCCCGCGGAAAGCGAGCATCTGGAGAGGAAATCAACCACACCGCACTACTTGGTAAATAGCAACAAAGTATGTGAAAACAGCCTTATGTTTTAAGCCTCTATCTATAATCTACCATTATTTTAAAAAAAGGTAGTAGCTAATTGAACGGCGGACCAAACCGCTAAAACGGAAGCTAAAGTTAGAATAATATTTTCGAACCAATTGTTTCTATATTTTCCCATCAAGCTTTTTTTATTTGATAGTACCAGCATGCCAATGGCGATTACCGGAAAACCGATTATATTTATTGCATTAACGCCAATTGTCAATGCAATGAAACCAGGCATGCCGGGAATGGACCAAATGATTGGCGTGACCAATACAAAAATCATAACCCATTTATACATTGGATCTTTTTCATATTTACCATTGTACTTTTCGCGGCGATCCTTATTTATTACGTAAAAGGCATCAACAATCAATCTTGGGAAACCAGTTGACTTGCCTACTACACTCGCGAATAATACGCCAAAAACACCAAGATAGAAAATGTACCAGCCAAATTGTCCTAACGACATTTGTAATGCCATTGCCAAGTCATCAATCGTTTCAACATGAATTCCATTCGGTTTTAAAATTTCTGCCCCAACCACCCAAATGGCCAGATTTATCACGATGCAAACTCCGATGGCAAACAGCAAATCATTTCTTTGAATCTTTAGATGACTCGGTTTAGTCCAGCCCTTTTCCTTCATGAAATATGGATGAACAAAGTTCGAAATCGAGCCTGCCACTGCACCGATAATTGAAATCGCTACCAATAATGCTCCATGGACGCCAGTATCACTTGGAATGCTAAAACCAACTGTTCCTTTAATGATTTGCCCCACATCCGGTGAAGCTTGAATGGCCAGGAACAAGAAAGCAATGGTCAATAATGCCAAAAGCACTTTCATTACACTTTCAATTCTATTATAAATGTTCCTGCCAATAAGCATAAAAACTAATCCCACAACTACCATTGAAGCTAAGAATGGCTGATTAACTTGGAATAGCGTCGATAAAACCTCTCCCGCTCCCTTAATCATATACGCATTAAAAAGATGACCCATGATTAACGCATAACCAAACATGAAGTAACCGAAAAATGGGTGAATCCGTCCATACCCTTCAAGTATGGTTAACCCCTCTGTGTTACAAAGCTGGAACCGAGCGATAACATTAACGATAAGAAAACGAAGAATTAATGACAGAGCTAAAATCCACATTAAACTATATCCATAATCCGCCCCGGCAACAGAAGACGTCACCAGATCCCCGGCGCCAAGCCACGTTAACACGGCAAGGATTCCCGGACCATAGGATGTTTTAAACTTCGTGAAGAAATTTGGTTTCTTACTTACGACCTCCGGAGCAATCACAGTGGATTCAGCAAGATTTGATTGATTTTTCAAGTTATTCACTCCATTCCAAAGAGTATGTATTCGCTTTCATTTTTTCTAAAGCATTAATACTTTGATAACTCTGGACAAACAGATATTGAAATTATGAAGAGCTTTATGTCATTTCTGGAATTGACATAAAGTTAACGCGCAGTATGTTGTCATGCTTCATGTTGAGGTGAATCAGCTCTAAAAAAAGTTCTCCTCCCATTTAATTGAATGTTTCGACTATTTACATTGAAATTGTAAGACAAATTAAAATGTAAGTCAATCATAATATTTTGAAGTTTTTTTAATTTTGACGATTCAAGAGAAATTGGCGTTGCTGCAAATTAGGGAAAACAGGATAAATAAAGGATAAGTACAGCGTGCGAATAGATTACTGCCATCAGCGGATAATAAAAGCGAAGGAGTGAAAGATATGCCACAAGATAATAACAATGATCCAAATAACAATGCCGGTAACCTTGATGCACGTAGAGACCCTACAAATAATGATAGTTTGAACCCCGGGTTTCAAAGAGAAGAACGTCCTATGCCTAATGGTAATATCCCAACAACAGAGGGTGTTGCAAACATTAAAGAACGTTTTCCTTCGGACCATGAAAGACTTATGAGCAGAATCAATCTTGGTGATGCACTTATAAATCGGGAAAATACACATTTTGGACGGTTTGAAAGATAAACCACGAGAAAAAAGCTAAAGACCTGTTTAGGCTTTAGCTTCCGTTTTTTTAGTTTTGTACAAAAATGAACTTTCCTCTCCAGGCACTCGCTTTCCGCAGGAGTCTCTCACACCCGCTCCAATCAACTTTGATTAATAATTCAGATGGAACACCTTTTATCTACAAATTAAAGAGACCTTCCTATAAAAGGTCTCTTTGAATAATCCTTATTTTTCACAAGCGATAAAGTCTTTGTCGCGATCGCTTTTTTTATTGGCATCATAAAGCGCCTTTGAAACGTGAGGCTTGTATTTCGTTTTTCCTCCTTTATTTTTAACGGAAGATGTTCGAGCTACGCCTCCTTTGTAGTCTTTATTCAATGCTGTACAGTTTTTATAAGTCTTCACCTTTGTTTTGGCACTGGCAACGTCATTTGCGCCAAACGAGAGACCTAAAACTAGTCCAAAAGATAGTAAAATAGCAAATATTCGTTTCAAAATATGTACTCCCTTTCCCAAATATTAACTTTTTACTAATCATAATGTATCATTCCATTTTTTACAATAACTATTTTTCTATATTTTAAATAAAACCCGCTCTCACTTTATCTACTCATTAGAAAAGACCGCCAATTCAGCGGTCTTCCTCTCATATTTCATTCCCTTTCACCCTGTAATGGGCCTCCCCAGGTTCTTTGCAAAAGGTGATTCCGCTTCCCGGTTCGTAATAAAAGGTCTTTTTACCCAATGAGCGTTCATGGAATGTTGTATGCAGATAGGATGCTTGGTCCCTTTTGAAGGCGAGCTGATTTTTGCTTAATGATACTGGAAGGCAATGTCCGTAGTTTGTATGGACCAGCGTTTCCTTTTCGTTCATTTCCTCTAAGTCACGAATGTGGATGTAGGAAAACCAGACGCCTCCTCTTTTCCGGAATGAGCGGGAGGAGAACCAGACCATCCCCAGTTGGGCGTTTATGCAGACGGGCAGTCTGTATTTACCGCCCAGCACGGATTTGGCTGCTGCAAGTCCGCCATCCAGATCCAATCCAAAGTGGTTTAACGTGTTATTCAGGATTTCCTGGCGCGGCTGCATAACATGGAATGTGTTTTCTCCCTCCACAACCGTAGTCATCTCGACACCATTGGTATCGTAACGCTCCATCATTCCTACCGTTTCCATATTCAATAAATAGTTTTTTCGTATCATCATTCCATTCACTCCCCATTTCACTATTCCTTTTTATGGAGTATACTGGACATAGTGGCAGGTATACTCCTGCTCGCAAGCCCTTAGGTGATTGTCTTCCAGGACGTCCTCACCTAGGGGTTTTTCTCTTTTTCAATATCACATTTCCCCTCACCTCCTCAACAGCTATACAGCCAGCGTACTAGCTCTTCGATATTGTTTTTATCTTTGCTTAGATGAAATAATGGCGGCCGCCCTTTGTATGTTCCTTTAAACTCTTTCCAAACGGGATTATCAGGGCTCCAGTCCACCTCTTTCAATTTTGACATTCTCTTGGCAATCAGCTGTTGCCTTTGTTCGATATGCTGGTTTTCCATTTTGTCATTGACATAAAGGGCCACGGCAATGAAAAGAGGGTAACTGGCAAGCATGCATTTTGTGTAATCCCCCATTCGTTCTGCCGGGTATATGTCGAATAGTTCATTAAGATATAAATGAATGAGTGTGATGTATTCACTGTTCGAAAGCGGACTTTGTGATACTTTCTCTTCGATGTTTACGTGTGCCTTCCCAGTCATGAAGATGCCGATGACCTGCCTCAATTGCGATAGCGATAGCAGGTTTTTATTGGCTGGACGATTGATGGAACGCTTTTCAAGTTCGACACCGGCTGTTTTTAGCGATTGATGGGTATGGAGCACCTGATTGGTAATGACGTTAAGATTGTTTCTCGAGTCGAATGAAATCCGTTTGGAAAGGGCCACTTTCTTGCCTTTTAGATTGAGATCCAGGTAGAGCTGGGATTCTTCAGCTCTTGTTAGCCCATCAAATACTTGGATCGCAATCGAGCTGTCCTTCATGAGTGAATCCAGTTCGTATGCTTGTTTCACTTTTTCTTCATCCTTCTTTAACGCTTTAAGGATACTGTCCTCCAATTGGGCGAAGGCCGCTATTCGTTGTGTTCCGTCGATGATCGATAATTTGGCAGGATCTCCATTAGGGGCGGTTCCTTCCCTGCTGTTGGCAACAAGCGGCGGCAGGTAGATATTTTTTGTTAATGCATTGTCCAAAAGATAGTTTTTGATCGACCGGACCCGCAGCTGGTTGATTTCCCTCGTGGCGATCTGACCATTGCGATACATATCGACCAGTTCGATGATTGAGCAGGTAACCATCGTCCTTCTTTTCCGGTCCAATTCACTTAGAATCATGCAGCCATCCTCCTTCTTGCTCTATTTTTCGTTTGAACGCGAGAGCGGTTTTCTGGATGGCGTTTGTAGTCGAATGGTTTTTGACTCTTTTTTTCAAGGGATCGTAGATGTGTGAATAAAGGGCATCATCATGCTTCCAAGTACAGGCTTTCTTCAAATGCAGCATATGATCTATTGCTTTTTCATAGGGGATTTCATGATGTTTGTGGAGTTGGTGGATCGTTTGGGCAAGGGCTATTTGAATGCCGGAATAGCCGGATGTGAATGTGGCCCTGTCTGTCATCTTCTTCGGAAAGATTTCCAGCCATGACTCGAAAAACGCGGTCGCGGTGTTGATGATTTCGGCTTTAGTCATATCACCATAATTGGCTTTTCCAGTTTTCGCGGTGACGTTTCCTTCAAATAAAGCGATGAGGCAGCGCCTCATGATCGTCAGCGTAGTCAGCGCCGTACAGCTTACGGTAATCCTCGATAGTGTGGCTTCCATCTCCATCTTACTTTCTAATTTCCTGGCAATGTTACGTGTTAGTTCTGCATATTCATCGCGCTGATCATACTTCATCACCAAACCGTTATGCGGCTCTTTTCTCTTCGTATTAATATCATTGAATAGCTGTCTTTCTTCATGCGTTTCCAGGTTTAAATAGATTTGAATCGTGACTGGATAGGTCTTTAACTTATCAATTTGATTTTGGAGCTTTGCCGCTTCGGAAAAGTTACCGATCTCCTCTTCCGTTTCCTTCCGTGCCCTTAAGTGACTGATGGCTGAAATGAGGGCGTAGGTCCTGTGCTGACCGTCAAGTATGTATATTTTACTTCCTGGTGGCAGTTCCCCGCCCACGGGCACTTCTTTGATCGCTCCCCTGCTCGAGAAGATGAATGGGGAAAAGTAAAAGTCACCTTCCGATACAGAATCGATGATGAACTCCCTGATTTCAGTCCTTCGATTGAGATCGAGCTTTCTTTGAACCGCCTCATCTACTTCGAATATCGCCTCCAATGTCGAGAATTGAATCTGCGAGATTAATATTCTTTTCCCGAATTGGGTAAGGCTGTTTCCGGCTATCGTCACTTTCATTTCTTGATATGTCATTCACTTCACCTCTCTGCGACCATTATCCTATTTTATGCTTTTTTTGTAAAACCGCTCTAGTTTTGCCTCTTTCAAAATTCGTTCCCTTTTGTGACTGTTTTACCTGTTTGGTTGGCTAACTCTTTACAAAATCTCATCAAAGGGCTATACTCTCTAATTTCCGTTTTAAATTTGCTACTCTAGATCGCTATTTTCTTGTTATTTTGTGTCCATTTAGAGAACAAACAGCCAAAATCCATATAAAAGTGAAATGAAATGACATTTTTGTGAAGTTTTACGACACGTCAAAAAAAGTCTATCTGAATGATAGACTTTTTTGCCGTGGTTATTCTGCCATCTTTATTTCAATTGCTAAATTCCGTAAATAATCCAATAAGGGCCGAACTTCCTCTGGAGCCGTTATGTCAGTAAATGAGAAAGATTTCTTCTTCTTTTCATCTGCTATAACCAGCTGGTATGCAAATGAGTCGAACCCTTGCGTTTTTACCATTTTACTTTGGGCAGTATTAGGAAGGTCAGCTGTTTTCATTAAGTTCTGTAATTCCTCATTCTTCTCTTTCGACAATTCATCTGTATCTATCTCGAAATTCAAGTCGAGGTTGGCAAATCCCCCTATGCAGCTAAATTTGATATGCATGGTAGATGAAGCCTCCTATTCATGGAATATGACTACTCAGGCAGTCCAACCGCTTTAAAAGCATTTTCAATTGTCTTGATGGCCGTTTTCGTAACATCTCCGCTATCAACAAGTTTTTGCGCTGCTTTGATGACGATTTGAACGAATTGATTGAAATTCGCCGTCGCAAATAAATTCTGCATCGCATTGAACCAGATCAAGGCCGCTTTGTCCGTTCCGATTTCCATCGATACTAGATAAAAGGCTTTGTTTGGTATGCCGCTATTGATATGGACCCCATGGTTATCGCGTTCTCCTTTATAGAAGTTCTTCATATGATCAGGCTGAATATCTTTACCCATTAACTTATTGTCAAATGCCGTACCTGGCGCTTTCATCGAACGGAGGGCCTGCCCTTTCAGTGTCGGTCCCATTATATCAGCACCGATTAGCCAATCGGCATCTCCTGCAGTTTGCTTTAAATGGAATTGTTTTATGGCAACTCCAAATACATCTGAAAGATGTTCGTTCAAAGCCCCTGACTGACCTTCATACTCCAATCCACTTGTGAACTGCGTAACCCCATGTGTCAATTCATGTCCAATTACATCGAGTGAATTGGCAAAATTGCTAAAGATGACCCCATCGCCGTCACCAAATACCATTTCATCTCCGTCCCAATAAGCATTCGTGAATTTATTGCCATAATGAACGTTTAGAATGAGATCAAGGCCTTGGTTATCAATTGAATTTCGGTGCAGGACATCCTTGAAATAATCGCGCACAACTCCGCTATAATCATATGCAGCGTTAACAATAGGATCTGCACTTGATCGGTCTCCTTCTTTCCTAGCCTCATTCTCCCGGAGTTTCGTTCCTCCCTTGCAATCGTAAACATGGCGGGCAGATTCACCACGACGTCCAGATCCTGCATCGGTTAAAGCGACAACACCGTCAATATCGTACTCTTTCAAAATTCTGCGCCTGCGCATTTGACGGCTTTTCGCTAAACTGATCCGTGCTTCTTCCACTTCATTTTGTGCCAAATTCTCAAGAATATAGTTAGGTACGATGAAACACTGACACTTGAATTTGGAACAACCTTCTTTATGCATTTTCGTCACTCCTTCATGTTTTTTACGATCTATTACAATTTCTTTTTTCAAGCTGCTTCCCTTAACACGGTCTTCATGTTCATTAGCCGTTTATCTAATCCGTTCATATTGTGATCTTGCTGCTCTTCCTATCTTCAACACATTTCTATAGACTACTTTCGCCGCAACTACCCCATTTCCCTCCATCCCTTCCTGCCCTACTGCTTGCTAACTCTTTCTCAGGAAGTTCGCTCCCTTAGTTGCCAGTTGTTCTTCTTAGTCGATATGACTTATTTAATCTTTAACAAATACAAACTGCCTTTTTTA
This sequence comes from Peribacillus sp. NPDC096448, assembly GCF_044762675.1. Classification (NCBI taxonomy): domain Bacteria; kingdom Bacillati; phylum Bacillota; class Bacilli; order Caryophanales; family Bacillaceae; genus Peribacillus; species Peribacillus sp. NPDC096448. The sequence continues at coordinate 313,897 of NZ_JBIWEU010000003.1, forward strand.
AAATAAATTTCATATTTTTCTCACAATTTTCTTTTATCATCTATATAGTGAATTTAATAGTACGACTCGGAGGTTCTGTGAATGGAAACTAAACAACCAAACACCTCTCTGTATAGAACAGTATGGAGATGGCATTTTTACGCTGGAATCATTTTTGCACCCTTACTTATTATTCTGGCAGTTACCGGCTCAATCTATTTATTTAAGCCTCAGATTGAACAAGTTCTTTATCAAGACTACCAAGAGGTTACACCGCTAGGAGATAAATTACCGGCATCCCAGCAGATTGAGAATGTGAAAGAACTTTACCCTGAGGCGGTGGTGACAAAGTATCATCCCGGAGACAATGCATCTCGTTCGAGCGAAGTAAGCATCACTTCTAATAATGAGTCTCTTACGATTTTCATAGACCCATATACAGGTAAATCTATTGGAGAGTTAAATGATGATGACAGAATCATGGATAAAATCGAACAAATTCATGGTGAACTGATGGCTGGCACCTTGGGAGATAGAATTGTAGAGTTGGCTGCGTGTTGGGCAGTTGTGTTAATTGTCTCTGGTCTTTATTTATGGTATCCCCAAAAGAAGCAAAGTCTTTCTGGTGTTCTTCTTCCAAGGCTAAATAAAGGGAAACATATTTTCAGAAGAGATTTACATGCAGTACCTGCCTTTTGGATAACTGCAGGCATGTTATTTTTAATCATGACAGGATTGCCTTGGTCAGGTTTTTGGGGAAGTAATTTTCAGTCGTTAGCCACCAATTCTGGATCTGGGTACCCTCCTTCTGTATGGACAGGAAGTGCTCCAACTTCCTCAATCAAAACAAAAGACATTGCAGATGTTCCTTGGGCAGCAGAAAATTTAGATGTACCTCTCTCAGATATTCAAGGTTTTATCCCAATTTCCATTGATGATGTAGTTACGATAGCGAATCGTGAAGGTATGCATCCAAGTTATAGCATTAATATTCCACAAGAAACAGATGGCGTTTATACATTGTCAGCTTTTCCACCGAAAGCGCAAGATGAAGCGACCATTCATATTGACCAATATTCCGGTGCAGTTCTAGCTGATTATCGTTATGACCATTACGGTTTAATAGGGAAAATAGTTGCTTGGGGAATTACCTTGCACAAAGGGACTCAATTTGGTTTGGTTAATCAGATAATCAGCCTTCTTATTTGTTTAGGAATCATGCTTGTTGCATTTAGTGGTTTTTATTTATGGTGGAAGCGAAAGCCGAAAAAAGGATTAGGTGCACCAAAAGCTCCTCAAATAAAGAACATGAAACTCTTTCTATTTCTGTTAATAGGTCTTGGAATTTTGTTTCCTTTGGTCGGTTTGTCTCTTATTGTCGTTTGGCTAATTGACTGGTTAATTATTAAAAGGATATCTGTAATCAAAAACTTTTTGAATGCATAATTAGAAATGTAAAGGGTGGATTTTGCCGTGAAAAAAACTATATGTATTTCTTTAATCTTTATTTCCAGCATATTGCTAAGTGCATGTTCACTTGAAAAGGATGTCACTGATCTATACAAAGAAGAAACACCGCTTGAAGCTGAAATAATTATACCAGCATCCTTTTCAGCTAATACACAGGAGACCATGAAGGCTGAACTTACTCAAGGTGGTAAAATCGTTGAAAACGCAGATTTTGTTCATTTTGAGATATGGAAACAAGATGGCTCGCTCAAATATAGTATGGAACAAGCTGAGGAAGAGGGAAACGGTACTTATGCTTTAAGTAAAAACTTTGATAGTGATGGCCTATATTATATAAAAGTACATGCTAGTAACGATGGCTCAATCATTATGCCTCAAAAACAATTCATCGTAGGAAAACTGTCTGAAAGTGAATTGAAATTCTTGCAAAAAGGAATCCGAAAACAAGAAGAAAGTCCTGAACATCATCATTAAAAAATTCATCTGAAATCCGGTCTTCAATTGAAGATCGGATTTTTTCTCGATATTTTTATGAATCTGAGAGAATGCATTTACAGTACTTCACCTTTGTTTATTAAATTATTCTGCTCTTGCTGCATATACTGCTTTAAACAGGGAATCTTCCTCAGAACATAAACAACCTTTAAGGGAGGGCATAGCATTGGTAACTTCACAGGGCACTGCTTCAGTTAGCTTTCCATTCCCATCTGTTTGGGGTATCCACTCTTCAATAGCTGGCAGAACGATTATTTGGGGCACACTTACCGTTAACTCCATTACAGATAATAGGGTGGGGTACGGTTAATTTTCGTGGCAGACCCATTCCGATTAATGGATTTTGGAATGAAAACACCAAACAAATTGCATTTGATTCACCTTATGCCACTTTCTCCGGCAACTTAAACATAATTGATGATCAACAGAGTAGAATTCGACATTTCATTCTTCAAGAACGTTTTCTTATGAAGCCCCCCTCTCTGCAAGCAGGTGAGTCTGGATCGTGGATTGCCACTACTGATATACCCCTGAATCAATTTCCTATGAGCGGTAATGTGTATACCGGGCAATTGCCTCCTGTTGGAGCTTTTTTAACATCGAATATCCTTCATCAGCATCAGAATTTTTGGGGAAGAACAATATAGGGTAATCCATTCTATGTAGAAACATGGGGAATCGTCTCTGTATTTCATGGGGCGATTCATTTTACTTAGAGGAAATTAACAAAAGTCATATTGGACTGACATGTCGCTGGTCGCAATGCTTCCCCGCTGGACACCGTTTTGCCTAACTCACTAAGTAGATATATATGAGATAGTTATTTTGGCAGATAACTTATGAATCCACTAACTTAAAATGAGTACAGATGGAATATAGATTGACAGCGTTTTCTCTGTACTTCATACTATTGTATTAATAGAAGTGTCTGAATATTTGGTTAATTAGGAGGATGAAACGATGAAATTAGCAGATATTAAGGATTTTCAAGTGGCTGAAATGCTTGATGTATTAATATTTGAGGGTAAATGGGGGGATGACATGTGACTAAGCACAGAATCCTTTTAACCATTCCAATTTTGCTATATGGAATTTACATATTTGTTGTCATTCAAAACGATAAGAACATTCCACTTTATGTGCATCTTCTATTCGCAATCTACTTGATGTTGTTTGTACATTATGAAGATAACACAGAGGTGAAACAATGACAGATTTTTAATCTTGGAGAATTTCGATGCTAAGTAATACGTGATGGAAAGTCGGTTTGACTTCAACTGAATGTATCGAGCTTACCGGCACGACCCGTACCAGACAGAGTTCGTTGTGATCCCTATGTTCTTAACACGTGAGCTAGTTTAATATGATCACCCCAATAAGTGGCTTTTTTTGTTCAAAAAAACATTAATAAAGCCTAAAAAGCCTCAACTCCTTAAAGGAATTGAGGCTCTCACTATTTATTGGTTCCAATTAGATAATACGAGTTGTAACGATGCCTTCGATTTGTTTGATTTGTTCTTCCAAGGCAGGAATGATATCGCCGTTTACTTCACCATCAATGTCGATGATCGTATATGCATATCCCCCACGGCTTCTGTTAACCATGTCAGCGATGTTCAGATTAAAGCCTGATACAGCCAGCGTGATTTGCCCAACCATGTTCGGAACGTTTTCGTGGAAAGTTGCCACACGACGGTTTCCTGTATAAGGAAGGGAAGTATTCGGGAAATTCACAGAGTTCTTGATATTCCCTGTTTCTAAAAAGTTCTTCAACTGACGAGCTGCCATGATGGCACAGTTTTCCTCTGATTCTAGCGTAGATGCACCAAGATGCGGAATTGGAACGACATTTTTCATTTTCAACACGTTTTCATTCGGGAAGTCAGTAATGAACTTGCCTACTTTTCCGCTTTCAAGCGCAGCTTGCATATCATTTTCATTCACTAGCTCGCCGCGTGAGAAATTCAAGATATGTACGCCCGGCTTCATGATGCTGAATGTTTCTTGGTTAAACATTCCTTTTGTGTCGTCAGTTAATGGAACGTGTACCGTAATATAATCAGATTCTGCAAACAATTCTTCAATTGTCATGGCGCGCTGTACATTGCGGGACAAGTTCCAAGCTGTATCAACAGAGATGAACGGGTCAAAGCCAATGACATCCATGTCCAAATCAAGCGCATCATTCGCTACAAGTGCACCGATTGCTCCTAAACCGATTACGCCAAGTGTTTTTCCCTTGATTTCTTTACCGACGAATTGTTTCTTTCCTGCTTCGACAAGCTTCGGAATTTGTTCTCCTTCGCCTTCAAGCGTCTTTGTCCAAGCCACACCGGCAAAAAGGTTACGAGATGAAGCCATTAGTGACGTCAGCACCATTTCTTTTACAGCGTTTGCGTTAGCACCAGGTGTATTGAAAACGACAATTCCTTGCTCAGTGCATTTGTCGACCGGAATATTATTGACTCCGGCCCCTGCCCTTGCGATTGCTTTTAACTGATCGCCGAATTCCATAGTATGCATGTTAAAGCTGCGAAGAACGATCGCATCAGGGTTTTCACTGTCATTGTCGACTTTAAAATCGCCTTTATTGAATACATTCAGCCCGCTTTCGGCAATATTATTTAACGCTTTGATCGTTTTGACTTTTTCTAAAAGTACTGTGCTCATTTTGTTTGCTCCTCTTTTGAATATGATAGTTTTGAAATTTCAAAATACTTACAAGATTTTTAAGCCCATGAAAATCTGCATCCTTTAAACCTTCACTATCTGTTAATATACAGAAAGAGGCAAGGGATAATATCCCTTACCTCTGCCCAGGCGAACGGCTACGACACTATGTGTTCCCTCACGGTTATCCGTGTTTCGCCAGTTGCACATAGTCTTTTTCATTTATTTTATTCTATCAAACTATTCAGCAATCTTCAATATCATTTTAAAGGTTTATCTCTTTTTTTGCAGAAGCCACAACTCACTAGAAATATCGACGAAACTTACAGTTTTATCTGCGAAAATAGGAATATATCGACGAAAACTATAGATTTATCTCCGAAAATAGAAATATATCGTTGAAGACTATCTTTTTATTATAACTCTAAATAATAATATGACTAAAAACAAAATGAAAATGATCATGAACGGAATGGTCGTTGTAAGAAGAGTGACCCATCCGCTTGTCTCTTTATCTTCTGGCGTAACCTCAATTTTTTCTATATCCTCTGCAGCATTATTGATTCTATCTAGCGAAATTTCACTATTTGGAACAGACGAAATAAAGTATTGATCCTTTTCATACCCTGTTAGCCGACCGCTTATTTCAATAACACTTTTTTGCGGCTCCAACTTTATAGATGTCACTTTTCCACCCTCTAAAGTTGTAAAAAATTCATCTTCAGTTAGTTTCTCAGTCGGTTCATTGTCATCATTACAAACTAGCACAATCCCCAAGATAACTAGGAAGATAATTAAATAAAATATTTTACTACGGAAAATCTGCTTCATCTCATACCTTCTCCCACATTAAACAAACTACAGGCAATAGTATCATGTAAAGTTAATTATTAACAATCAGGCTATTGTTTTTAATAGCCAGTCACTTGTAAAATGGATAATATTAGTAAAAAACAAGAAATATAGCAAGGAGGAACCACTATGCTAATAAGAGAGGCAACGCTTGCAGATGCTGAAGGGATAGCAATCGTCCATGTGGATAGCTGGCGAACCACTTATAAAGATATAATGCCGAGTGATTTTTTAGATAAAATTTCTTATGAGAAAAGGAAAGACATATGGATAAAGAATATAACTAGTGATGAAAACCATGTTTATGTCGCAGAAAATAACGAGGGAAAAATAGTGGGATTTATAAGTGGGGGGAAAAGGGAAAAAAATAAGGTTGAGGATTCGGGTGATTTAACTGCGATATATATCCTCGAAAATTCACAAAGAATGGGGATAGGTAAGAAACTCATCAAAGAATTATTCTTTAAATTCGAAGAACTGGGATACAAGACAATTTTCGTTGAGGTGCTTGAAGATAATAAATCCCGATACTTCTATGAGGCATTTGGTGCTGAATTGCTTAAAACCGAAAAAATCAAAATGGCTGATGCTGAATTGAATCTATTGGTTTATGAGTGGAGAGATATTAGCCGAGTATTATTATGAATGAACTTCAGCTAAGATCGCTTACTAAAACTAAAAAAGGCACAGTCCTTCGTGAAGGATTGTGCCTTGCATTTGATTTAATCTTGATTAAATCCGCTTTCGTCCATGTAAAATACTTCCCAAGAATGGCCGTCGATATCCAGAAAACTCCAACCGTACATGAAACCATGATCAATGGCTTCATTGAAAGGCTTTCCGCCAACATCCAGTGCCCTATTCACGATTTCATCGACTTCTTCCTTACTTTTAACGGACAGGGCGATGATGGCTTCCGTACTCGCTGCAGAATCAGGGATTTCCTTCTTGGTAAACGTTTTAAAGTACTCTTCCACCAATAACATGACATATATGGACTCGCTGATAACCATGCATGTCGCATTTTCATTGGTCATTTGCTCGTTAAACTCAAAGCCGACCTTTGTGAAAAATTCTACTGAGGCATCCAAATCTTTAACAGGCAAGTTTACAAAGATCTTTTCTGCTTGAATTCCCATCCAATCACCCTCACTTGATTTATTTGTTCACTCACCTACTATTCGCTGCATTTTTCGATTTTCCTGCTTGCAGCCTAAAAGGAGAGATCATCATGGAAGCTTCCTTTCACTTCAAATAAACACTCATAATCTCTGTATCGTTAATAGTTGCTTGGGTACTATTTGTTTTTTCCAGTTTTTCAACCAGCTCGCCATTCGTGACAACGATCGGAGTTACGATGCTTGGAGCTTTGGATTTTAGAAAATCGATATCAAATGTCACAAGCTTGTCCCCTGCTTTTACCCTTTGCCCTTCTGCGACATGGACTTCAAATCCCTCACCTTCAAGGGTAACTGTTTCCAATCCAATATGAATCAACAATTCTATGCCATGCTTCGTGCGGAAGCCTAGTGCATGTTTAGTATGAAAAACCTGGATCACTTCTCCATCGGTTGGAGATACGACCAACCCCTCTTCAGGAAGAATCGCTATTCCGTCCCCCATCATTTTACCGGAGAACACCGGATCCGGAACATCTTCAATATTTATTACTTGTCCATTTATAGGAGCAAGCAGTTGTTCCACACTTTCTTTTTTACTGAATAATTTTTTGAACATAATATTTCCACCTTTCTCTTTCGGTCTTGAATCCTTGCAGCTCATCCCCTCATATGTTAAACATTTTGTAAATTCTGATAATAACCGATGTTATTTTTTCTTTTGGGATTTGCCTTCTGCTGTTTTCTTTTTGTTCGCTTCCACTCTAAATATAACCATCTCGGTTATTAATTCATAAGGAATTGGCTTGTTTATTGGAAACTGAACGGCCCCTTTTGAACATTTATATTCAGATAAAGCAGATTCAAAAGCAGAGATTGCGTTAGGAGTTGGATAGAATCCTATATGCTTTTTATAGGCAGCGAAACGTACTAGATTTCCATATAAACCAAAGGTAGGCATTTGATAGCTTATCTTCTCTTCTTCATCCTTTATGACTTTTCTTAACGTTTTTACAATCTCCTGAACTTCTTCGGGAAATTGTATTATGTATTCATCAGAGAATGAAATGTATTGGTTCCCTCCATCATTTCTCCTTTATACATCCAAACTACAATACTCTTATTATAACATTATCCACCTACTAACCCGTGGATGGAATCCCTTTTGTATTTCGCTAACCTATATTTTTAAAAACTCTTCCATTCTATTCATTACACCTTCCAGCATGGTAATCGACCTTGAGGCATTCAAAGGTTCAATATCCAAGAAATGATTTGCATTCGGAATTTTATTCATGCTTATGTTCGTTTTATTTTCAATTGCTTGAATTTTATCTGGAATATAATGATGGTCTTTATCTCCGATAACTATGTGTGCTGAATGATTGCTGCTCAATAGCCCATCAAAAATCGATTCGAACTTCAATAGCGGCGTAAGCAAAATCATTTTGGCATTCATAAACCGCTCACTTTTCATAATTCCGTTGATGATGGGTATGGTGCCAAGTGATTTGCCTAGAAACACTGTTCCTTGATATTCATGAGTTTGAAGTACTTCCGTAATGACGGGATTGATATCATTTACAATCACTTTTGTGATATCTACCAATGGATGCTTGAATATATCCTGGTCGTAAGCGTAATGAATATGCACGACATCATACTGATTTTGAAGCATGATCATCGTCGAATAATAGAATAACGGCTTATCATACGTATACCCCGCACCTGAAAACATAAAACAAACGGCCGGACTTCCGTTTTCAATATGTGTGTATGTAATTTCTTTTTCATTATTATTTATTTTTCTTTGGTTAACCTCCATGATAGATTCCTCCCATTCTTTCGTTTGCTTTATATATTCATTAGCTACCCGCTGCATTCCTCCTTGATTGATACTATCTAGATAGAATCCAAGAATAAGGTTTTGTTTTTTATCAGGAATAGGTATACTTTAGCTATCAACCTATTTTATGGAAATTTCTTTGATGATTGATCAATCCATGCCTTAAAGGAGAGTGTGTAATGAAAATCAAAACGTTATGTTTCATTCTTGTCCTGCTAGTCACTGGGTCCTTGAGCACGATTCATGCAAGTGCAACCGATCAAAAAGTGAAAGAACTGGATATCGGGGAGTCTTTCGATGGTGCGGAAGGCACATTGGTACTCCAAAACTTAAAAAATGATAAAGTATATATCTATAATAAACAGAGAAGTAACGTACGCTACACTCCAGAATCGACATTTAAAGTGGCGAATGCATTAATTGGCTTACAGACAATAGCGGTGAGCGATGAATATGAAGTGAAGCGCTGGGATGGGGTAATCAGGGAATTTGAAGATTGGAACAGAGATCATACACTTGCTTCAGCCATGAGGCATTCCGTGATCTGGTATTATCAAGCAATGGCCCGCGATATCGGGGCGGGAAACATGCAGCAATATGTGAACCTGCTTGATTACGGCAACCGTGATATCTCCGGCGGGATCGATCAGTTCTGGCTCGACAGCAGCATAAAGATATCTGCCCGGGAACAAGTCCAATTCATCGAAAACCTTGTAGAGGAAAAACTGCCTATCGATAAGCAGCATATGAGAACCGTAAAGAGAATCATGATCAATGAAGAAGCAGATTCATATGTCCTCCATGGAAAAACCGGTACACGCCTTTCTGATATGGGATTGGGCTGGTATGTAGGTTACATCGATACGGACAAAGAAAAATGGGCCTTCGCAACGAACATCGACGGCAGCGGAAGCAAAGCCAAAACGATTACGCTTGAAGCCCTGAAAGAGTTGGATATCATAGAAGAATAAAAGTTCACGCATGCTCTTAATTCTTGGGCATGCGTTTTGCTTTATCTTAAAGGTATCTGAAAAACCTTTTAGCCTGTAGAAGAAAAGTTGACCCTAACTAAAAAATGAAAGTGCAAAGTAATCGATTTTAACTGTAATTCACCTGATTTGTCGGCACACCCATTCAAAACTCTTCTAGACAAGCTCCTATATTCGTAATCATTTATACTCTTCCTTTCTTCTAGCTTTGAAAAATGATAAATTATGAGTTTTTCGTTTTTTAATATCAATAGTTATTTGATGCATGTCCTCAATGTGCATCACATGTATGTTTGACGATACGTGTTTATTTGATATAGTTTTAAAATAGTAATTCAAGACTGACTAAATCTCTGAATTAATTTATGTGGGTCGCCGTCATTGTAGTGATTCCATCTAGGGCAATCCCTTCATAAACTCTTAAGACTAAATAAAGCAAAATACTGCATCATAATAATGGAGCTAAGGATTATTTGTTTGTATCGTTATATAAACTCTGCAAAAATGGGCCTTTAGCGAAAGGGGCACCTTCTGTGAAAACCATTCAAAGTCGCTTATTGTTAATGTTACTTCTTTTTATCATCTTACCGTATTTTCTATCAGTGTTTCTGATTTACAGCTATACAAAAAATAGTGTGGAGAGACATGAGCTTGAAAATAGCCAAGAACAACTTCAGAAAAACGCTGAAGAACTGGAGCAATACTTTGATGACATGATTAATCTTCCATATATATTATATCGAAACCCCGATTTATTCCGGATTTTTAAAAATGGTTTTGAAGACTCGATATACTTTAACCCGGTTGCGATGGAAAAAAGTATAGAAACCTTTTATCTGATGCGAAACGAAATCCGTCAAGTTCGGTTTTATATTGATAAGGATAAAGAATCGTTTACAGTTTATAATGCGACGGTCAGTGCCCGGAAACCTCAACCCGATTTATTAAATGAGGATCCGATAAAACAATTTTATAGCTCTAACTCTAATTACATGATTGAGCCGCCACATCAAATCCGAAATTACAATGACACAGCGATCATTCCCCAGTCGGACGAAACAATGGTGATGACTTTTCACCATAAAATAGTCGATGTGCCTTCAAACGAATATCTCGGAATAATTACAGTTGATATAGATTTAGATGCCTATGCCCGTATATGTAACAGCCTTATTCAAAAGGATGAAGAATCTGTAATACTTATGGATTCGCATAACATTGTCATGTATGCGGATAATCGGTCCCTTATAGGAAAATCCGTCACTCCTGATTTTAAAAAGCAGATTAAGGGTGAAGATATCATCTTAACCAAAACATTATCAGGAAAATTAAATCATTGGAAATTAGTTAAGATAACCCCTAATCATGTATTATTCGACGATGTCCGGAAGACTGCCTATACAAATATAATTGTTGGACTGATAGTTGGCTTGTTAGGGCTGCTAATGATTGGTATTATTTCATACAGAATTACTCGTCCCATTAAACTTCTTAGCAAGAAAGTCAGGACAATAAAAGGTGGAAATATGGATGTTCCCTTTGATGATGGAAGAAAAGACGAAATTGGTGAGCTTGAAAAACATATGAAGGATATGATGAACCGAATCAATCTACACATTGAAAGAGAATATAAACTCGAAATAGAAAATAGAAAAAACCAATTCAAAGCATTAAAATCTCAGGTTAATCCGCATTTCTTATTTAATTCGTTACAATCTATTGGTGCAGTTGCCCTAAGATCTAATTCTCCAAAAGTCTACCAATTATTGACATCGCTATCTAAAATGATGCGCTACTCCATCAAGGCGAATCAATGGGTGTTGGTTCGAGATGAAGTGAGTTATATAGAAGCATACCTAAATCTTCAAATGGAGCGTTTTGGAAACAATGTGAACTATTCTATTAAAATAAGCGAGACGATTCTTGATATGACGATTCCAAGTATGATTCTTCAGCCTCTCGTTGAAAACTTTTTTAAACACAGTTATGAAGAAGGTTTCTATCATGCTCATTTAACTATTTATGGAGAAATACAAGGAGAATTTTTACACCTCATCGTTGAAAATACCGGTCCTAGTTTGACTCAGGCGGAGCTTCAAACATTAAGAGAAAATATATATGCGTCCCCCCATGAAAACACATATTCACATAATCATATCGGTCTGAAAAATATTCATGACCGTTTAGTTCTAAATTATGGACCAAAAGCAGGCCTAGAAGTGGATACGTATCAAGGACAAGGATTTTCCGTTAAAATATTGATTCCACTAGAATTCCCGCTTGCTAATGAATAGATTGCTTCGTAGCTATTCAAAAACTCATTCATATAAGGAGATGAAATCTGTGAAAACTTTAATTGTCGATGATGAGTTCAATGTACGTGACGTAATACGCCATTTGGGGCAGTGGGAAAAATACGGTATCACCCATCTATTAGAAGCAAGTAATGGCGATGATGCAAAAAGAATGATAGAGAAGGAAACTCCGGAAATCATCTTTACAGACGTGAAAATGCCTGGAATGAGCGGTTTGGAACTAATCGAGTGGCTAGATTCCATTTCTTATCCTGGTAAAGTGATTTTAATTTCGGGTTTTGACGACTATTCATTTATGCGTAAAGCAATTCAGTTTAGCAGCTTCGATTATTTGTTGAAACCGATTGAAGCTGATGCATTTAACAAAACACTGGAAGAAGCCGTTAAATCATGGGCGAATGAAGAGGAAGTTCGAGCTAATAAAGATACCGGTGTATATGAAGATGTTAAAAGGTTTCGGGGCAATCAATTAGTTACTGCCGCTTGTATGGGGGAACACTTCGACAAAAACGATATTGAGTCATATGTTCCAAAAGCAGATGGATATAATCTTACACTAATTTCCTTTTATCAAATGCACCATCCTGCCCCCTACATTCAGTTACTTGCTGACGAACTTGTCGAGCGGAAAATCGGAAATGTATTTGCGCTTCAGAATGATCCTAATCTTTGTCTAGTGATCACCATACCTGACCATTGGTTATCCGTTGAAGAATGGATCAGTCAACAATTTGATATTCCTGTTCGCCTTGTTTGTGGCGAGCCCTTGGAATCATTAGGGGATATCCACAATTCCTTTAAGTCATTACAAAAAGCAATGAAAAATCAAAATTTCAGATCCATCCACCGTTTGGATGACTTGGATGTTGCACGTCGCATAGAGGACATAGTTTCATATGTTGAAAAATATTACATGGAAGAATTGAGTTTAGAAAAGCTATCGAATGTATTCTTCTTAAGTCGCGAACATATCTCAAGAAAGTTCAAACAAAAAACCGGAATGCTCCTGTCCAAATACATCACTAAACTAAGAACTGACCAAGCAAAACGTTGGTTAAGAGAAACCGAAAAAAGTATTTACTCCATCTCTTTAATGCTCGGCTATCAGGATGAGAAATACTTTTCAAAACTATTCAAAAAAGTGGTTGGCATGACACCATTCGAATACCGAAACGGTGAAAAGAATGCAGATCAGAAGTAAATAATTCACCTTAATTAGAAAATTACAGGGGTGACATGATGAAAAAAGAGATACTAAACATATTTTTAATCGGAATATTAAGCCTATCACTTTGTGCATGTCAAACAAAGACCGAGAGCGGAACAAAAAAACCCGAAATTTCGGAGCGAAAAATCACTTTGAGTGTAAGGAATCCGAAAGTAGAAATTTCTACGCAGTTCGAACAAATGGTGATTGCTTATGAAAAAGAAAATCCAAATGTAGATATAAAGGTTCACACGGTAGGCGGGGCTATGGATGACCTTGCTGATTTGAAAGCAAAAATGGCCACTGGCAATGGTCCTGATATTTTCACAAACAGCGGATACGAAAGTGCCAAACAGTGGAGTAAATATTTGGAGGATCTTTCTGACCAACCCTGGGTCGAACATGCATATGAAGATGCGTTAACCCCTATGAAATTCGATGGGAAAATTCATGGGATGCCGGTTAATCTGGAAGGGTACGGATTCATCTATAATAAGGATATATTTAATAAGGAAGGAATCGATGAATTACCCAAAACGCTGACTGAATTAATAGCAGTGGCTGAAAAATTGCAAAAAGCAGGGGTTACTCCTTTTGCAACTGGATATTATGAAGAGTGGAAATTGGGTGACCACTTAATGAATGTCGGTTTTACAGAGCAAGAAGATCCACCGGCTTTTATAAAAGGCCTAAATGATGGAACTGAAAAAATATATAATAATCAAAAATTCAATGATCTAATCAATTTGTTGGATGTAACATTAAAGTATGGAAACAATAACCCGCTATCAACAGATTACAACATGGAAGTGAATCTATTTACTTCAAAAAATGCAGCGATTATTCAACAAGGAAACTGGATACAGCCGATGATCGATCAACAATCACCGAATATGAACATCGGATTTATGCCAATACCAATAAATGATCAACCTAAGAAGGAAGCCTTGATGGTCGGCGTACCGAATTATTGGGTTGTAAACAAACAAACCACACCAGAAAAGAAGAAAGAAGCGAAGAGATTTTTAAATTGGATGGTTTCTTCTGAACAAGGCAAAATGTTTTTGACAAAACGCTTTAAATTCATTCCTGCTTTTACTAACATTGAAGCTGACAATTTAGGACCTCTTGCTGATGAAACAATTCAGTATTATAAAGAAGGAAAAACGTTAAACCCCAACTGGTTTAATTTCCCTGTCGGAATAAGAGAAGAGTTTGCAGCTGCCATGCAACTATATGTAGGAAACAAGCTTAATCGCGATCAATTACTGCATGAGTTTCAGAAGTCATGGGATAGGGCTTCAAGCGAATAAAATCGGACTTCTGTACACTTCTTGCCTCCTTTGTTGGGGCTTTTTTTTGTACGTCGAAAAATACGATATCAATATAAGACTAAATTCTAATCAATATATGACATATCCATAGAATTAAGACTAACCTATAATTTTATTAGTACTTCAAACAGGCGGGACTGTTACTCCCAAAAAGTAATCGTTCCACTAGTCTTTATTTTTATATACTAATAAACATTCTAGGAGGAAGGCACATGAACCTTAACAGGCTTGCCAAACAAGCAACAGTATTAACACTTAGTACAGTTATCTTATTAGGAGGAAGTCGCTCAGAGACTTTCGCGGCAGCAAAGGACCCATTAGATCACAATGAAAAGTATGGCACTTCACAAATCACTCGTTACGACATGCAAAAAATGATTAATCAGCAAGGCGATGAGAAGTTTACAGTTCCCAAGTTTGACGAATCAACAATAAAAAACATTCCCTCTGCAAAAAAGTATGACAAATCAGGTAATTTAATCGATATGGATGTATGGGATACTTGGCCATTACAAAACGCTGATGGTACAGTGGCAGAATATAAGGGCTATCATATCGTATTTGGATTAGCTGGAGACCCTAAAAATGGTAGTGACACGTTCATTTACTTGTTCTACAAAAAAGTTGGAGAAACATCCATTGATGCTTGGAAAAATGCTGGTAGAGTATTTGATGATAATGATAAGAATGTTCCAAATGATCCTTATTTAAAAAATCAAGCAGAAGAGTGGTCCGGTTCTGCAACCTTCACATCTGATGGAGAAGTTCGCTTATTCTATACAAACCGCGGACAGTTTTCACCAGATTCTAAGCAATACGGTAAACAAACATTAACAACAGCTCAAGTAAACTTATCTGAGTCAGGTGCTAATACATTGCAAGTGGATGGCGTAGAAGATTACAAATCCATCTATGAAGGTGGAGACAGCAAGTTTTATCAATCACATGATAAAGCTTTCGGTGATGGAAATTTTAGTGATAATCATACATTGAGAGATCCTCACTATATTGAAGATAAGGGTCGTAAATACCTTGTTTTTGAAGCGAATACTGGGACTGAATATGGTTACCAAGGAGAAGAATCACTTTACAACAGAGCTTACTATGGCAACAGCAATAAATTCTTCCAAGCTGAAAAGGATAAACTTCTGCAAAGCTCTAAAAAAGGGTTAGCTGAATTAGCAAATGGTGCAATTGGCATCATTGAAATAAACGATGATTATACATTAAAAAACGAAATGAAACCCTTGATTGTTTCGAATACAGTAACAGATGAAATTGAACGTCCTAACATATTTAAAAAAGACGGCAAATGGTATTTATTCACAAGTACAAGAGGATCAAAAATGACCATTGATGGAATTGATGATAAAGATATTTACATGTTAGGCTACGTGGCAAATTCTTTAACTGGCCCATACAAACCATTAAATAAAACAGGAATTGTCTTACACCAAGATCTTAATCCTTATGATATTACTTGGACATACGCTCACTATGCTATCCCACAACCGGAAAGCGATAATGTAGTTATCACAAGTTACATGACAAATAGAGGTTATTTTAAAGACCATAAATCCACCTTTGCCCCAAGTTTTTCACTTAACATTGAAGGGCCAAATACAGCTGTGATAGAAGATAGTATTCAGGAACAGGGTCAACTAACGAATAACCAATAACCCCGAAGTTTTATAAAATTAACAAAAAAAAGAAAATGTCTGTAAAATTGACATTTTCTTTTTTTAATTTAAATAAGTTTTACATTATCTTAGGAACAAAATAGGAAAAATAAAAGCGTGGTGATTTACTTGGTCAAAATGGTTTTTAATAAGAAAGGTTTTAAGTCGTTGGCTGTATTCATACTTGGATTGTTTATTGCCGGATTATTAGTCTATTTAGTCAAATCAACTTTACCAGTTAAGCATGAAGAGGAATCGTATCGAGCTAACTACCATTTCACTGTACCTGACAAATGGAAAAACGATCCTCAGAGGCCGATTTTTATTGATGGAGAGTATCATTACTTTTACCTCTATAATGGGGATTATCCGGATGGAAATGGAACAGAATGGCGTCATTCAACCTCAAAGGACTTGGTGCATTGGAGTGATCAAGGAATAGCCATTCCGAAATATACCAATGATAATGGAGATCCTTGGTCGGGATCAGTCGTTGTGGACAAGGAAAATACGGCAGGCTTTGGAAAAGATGCTCTTGTGGCAATGGTTACGCAGCCCTCCAAGGATGGCGGTAAACAGGAACAATTTCTATGGTATAGTACGGACAACGGTAAAACATTTACCTCCTACAGTGATGATCCTATCATTTCAAATCCAGGAACGAAAGATTTTAGAGATCCAAAAATCATCTGGGATGACAATGATCATAAATGGATAATGGTCATGGCTGAAGGAAAAAAAATAGGTTTTTATAAATCTCACAATCTAAAAGATTGGCAGTATATGAGCAGTTTTGTCACGAAAAACATAGGTATTGTCGAGTGCCCGGACCTTTATTTGTTACGGGCGGATGATGGGACTTTAAAATGGGTTCTTGGTGTCAGTGCTAATGGGCAATCGAATGGTAAACCAAACACATACGCCTATTGGACTGGAAGCTTTGATGGAATGGAATTCTTCCCAGATTATAATGAACCGCAATGGTTAGATTATGGCTTCGATTGGTATGGTGGAGTTACATTTGAAGATGGGACAGAAAGCGATAAATATAACAAACGGTATGCTCTAGCTTGGATGAATAATTGGGCCTATGCCGATAATACTCCGACCCTAAAAGAAGGCTTTAATGGAATGGATTCCATCGTTCGCCAAATCGGGCTAAAACATGCAGGCAACAACCTATATTATTTATCTTCACAACCTATCGAAGCATTGAAAGAATTGACGAGTGCAACGGATTCTTATGAAAAAATTGAAGTGAATGGTTCCAAAACACTAGATGTAAAAGGTGATGTATATCAATTGGAGACCGATATCAATTGGTCAGACATAAACAATGTAGGCTTAAGGCTTCGGGAATCAGCAGATCAAACACGCCACATTGACGTAGGAATTTTTGTAGAAGAAAACTACTCTTATGTCAATCGAACTTTTACCGAACACCCTGACGAAAGTAATCAATATATTAAAAGTATTGCTCCATATGATTCTAGCAAGAAACATGTTCACTTAAAGATCCTCATTGATAAAACAAGTATTGAGGTATTTGTGGATGATGGAAAGATTGCACATTCAAATTTAATATTCCCTGAATTTGATGATAAAGGAATATCCCTCTTCTCAGAGGGAGGCAAAGCGGTCTTTAATAATATTAAGATCAAACACATCGGTTCTATTAATTGAATATCATTTATGAAAACTCTTCAAATAGGAGTAATAACGAAAAGCCGGATTCAACAAGTATTGAAATCCGGCTTTTCGCTATGGCTGAGAGGCTTCTTACAAGGAGAAAGCTGTTGAATCAATTACTATCCCACCGGTTTGTTGGTCAATAGTATGGGTTTATGATGTTTAACGATAGTTAAATTCAGTAAATTAACCCGTGAAATACAAAGGTACTTGTAGAAGCTACTGACCACAATATGTAAATGGAAGCTGTCCCTCCCTCTCCATTGTGTCTTTATGAATCTATTTGTATTTGAGTTAATTCAACTTGTAACCTTCCTGACTACTACATATTCATTTATAGCATGGCGAATTAAGAAGGTAGTTGATTAAGAATTAGGGCATCTGTCAAAAGCGGATGCCTTTCTCTTCTTTAGGAGTCATGTTAACCCTATCTCCCGTTTTCGTTTCTGTTTTAATAACGCAGGCTTTTGAACTTGCTGTGAGAGTGCGGTACATTCAGCAAATGAAAACTGTTTACACCCTTTACAACGATTCTCATCCAGTTTGGATAAAGCTTTATTGATGGCATCACCCGTATTGGTAAAGAACTGTTCCTCACCAACCAGTTTAATAAATCCGGTTTTTCTCAGCATTTCTTTAGGTTCCTGTTGAATTCCGGAAATCAACACTTGTAAGTTATGAACCTTGAATTGCTTCACGATGTCGGTTAGCAGTGCTTCTCCCGATGTATCGATAAATGACACATTGCTCATTCTTAATAAGAGGACTTTTGGTTTTGATCGCATTATTTCCTCGATTTCTTCTTGCAGCCTTTCGATTGTGCCAAAGAATAAAGGTCCTTCTATCGTATAAATGTTAATCTGCGGGCAGCTTGAACCTTGTTGCACCATTTCTGGTTTAACTAGTTTATCAGCTGGATCTGGTAATACCTTTGATAATTTCAATGTACCGCTCATCAGTTTAACGAACGATAGAATGGCTAATAGTAATCCGATCCCGACGCCTGTTGTCAGGTCAATCAATACGGTTAACACGAAGGTAACGATCAATACGGCCGAGTCCATGGTTTTGGCTTTTAAGATATGCGAAAATTCTTTTCGTTCGCTCATGTTCCATGCAACGAACATAAGAATGGGTGCCATGCTGGCCAAAGGAATCGCCGAAGCATAAGGAGCCAAACTGACTAACACCAGCAATACCACCAACCCATGAATCACGCCTGATATCGGGGAGACTGCACCGTTTTTAATATTCGTTGCGGTACGGGCGATGGCACCTGTAGCCGGAATGCCTCCAAATAAAGGCGTAATCATATTGGTCAATCCTTGTCCCATCAGCTCTTTATTGCTGTTATGTTTACTGTTGGTCATGCCGTCTGCCACTACAGCGGATAAGAGTGATTCAATTCCTCCAAGCATGGCAATGACCAAAGCAGCCGGAAGGAGTTCAATCACCAGACCGCCAGTGATATGGGGAAACTGAAAATGGGGCAATGCATTAGGAATGGCGCCATAAGCCGATCCTATTGTCGCTACCTGACCTGGAAAGAATAAGCTGGCGACTAGAGTTGATACAATCAATCCCAGCAATGCTCCAGGGATTTTCGGTAAATATTTTGGAGTTAATATGACGAGAGTTAAACTTATGATAGCTACCAGTACACTATAGATATTCACTGTATTGAAGTTCAATAAGATTTCTTTCATATTTAATAGAAAGGTTTCTTCTTTTTTTAAGTTACTGAGTCCAAAGAAATTGGCAATCTGCCCAGAGAAGATAATCACAGCAATTCCAGCTGTAAAGCCGATGGTAACTGGACGCGGAATAAACTTGATGAATCTTCCCAGTTTGAAGACGCCTAAAAGAAAAATCATGATACCTGCCAGGAAACCGGCGATTAACAGTTTTTCATACCCGTACTGCATGACCACCCCTAACAAGACCGGGACAAAGGCTCCAGTCGGGCCTGCAATTTGATATTTCGAACCGCCAAAAAGGGAGACCATGATTCCTGCAATGATCGATGTGTACAGTCCGTATTCCGGTCTTACTCCAGATGCAATGGCAAAAGCCATTGCTAAAGGTATTGCCACTATCCCAACTACCACCCCGGCAACCAGGTCTTTCTGAAAATGGCCTAAGTTATATCCTTCAAGCCTGTTAGAACTCATCATTTTATCGCTCCTTCTTTTATTGAAGTATGCATTTCGTCCTTGCTGACAATGTTGCTATATCCATCTATGATTCGATCCAGTTTACCCGTTTCGGGATGGATGACCATACCGTGAACGGCAATGGAATCCGGTAATAATGGGTGGTTTTTGATCAAACTGACACTATTCCTTACACTCTCCTCAACGCATTGAAAACCTGTCAGCCACTTTGATAAATCAATACCAGAGTTTGTAAGAATATCAATTTGCTCCTGACTGACTTTCTTCTGCTTTGCGGCATCAAGCAGTGAAGAGGATTGAAGCCCCACCATACCGCAACCGTGATGTCCGATCACACACACTTCCTCCACTTTTAGCTCATAAATGGCGACAAGGATACTGCGCATAATGCTGCCAAAGGGATGGGAAACAATAGCTCCAGCGTTTTTAATGATTTTCGCATCTCCATTTCTTAACCCCATCGCCTTTGGAAGCAATTCCAACAGACGGGTATCCATGCACGTTATGATGACGAGCTTTTTATCTGGATACTTTGTCGTTTGAAACCTTTCATATTTGTTTTGATCGACAAACGTCTTGTTGTAATCCAGAATGCTAGAAATAACTGACATTACTTATTCCCCTTTCTCTTGCAAATCTTTATTAAGGTGTTGAAATATGTATGTACAATAATCCAGATGCCTTTCATCCACCCAACTTATTTGGCCCTGTTTTATCATTGGTGCTTTATTCCATGTTAGAGATATTAAATTAGAGTTAAATGATAGAAGGATTAGAAATTGGTGAGAATTATTACAGTTCCTTCTCTTTTCTTTTGCATTTTTCTTACCCACTGAAGCCAAAAAGGGTGATGCATATTAGACAGCTAGTATGCATCACCCTTTTTTGGATATATTTAATTGAGCCACTATTTTATTCAGGCCCATCATTATCGTTCTCTTCATCATCTTCCCATGTGATTGTTTTTACTTCTTTTGTGTAACCGTCCACTTGAACGACTGCGTCTCGATCGTTCTCTAATTCAACTTCGACCAAATAATAAGGTGTCTGATCTGAAGGTTGATAAAATTCTGTATCGTCACCTGTTCCTTTTACATGTTTTTCGGCAATCGCAATTGCTTCTTTTTCTGTAATGATACTATCTGCCACCATTGTCGAGTCAATTATAGCTCCTGTATATGGGTCGAGTATTAAGGTGATTTTTTCGTTATTCTTATTTACCACTGCTTTATAAAAGGAGTTGTCTTTCTCCTGCACAAAATCGATTTGTTCCAGGTCACCTTGTGAGGAAATACGTTCCTTTATTTCATTTTGGGTCAGTTGCTTTTGGGCTATTTTTTCCGCCGTTTCTTCAGCAGCATGACCTATGGTTTCTTTTTTTATAGAACGAACTTCCCCGCTTTTCGCATCCATCCTAATTTGATATACCCCGGTTTCAAGCTGCATTTCAATCTGATATTCTTCGCCTTCACTTTTCGTTGTCTTTATAATGGTTCCAGGAAATTTATCCTTTGCTGTCTGGTTCACTTCTTCTTTCGTCAAACTTTCCGCGGATAATGATGGAGCCCACCATTGAAATCCGACGAATGATAGCAGACCAAAAACGAGAGTCGATCCGGCAGTTATCAGCACTTTTCTAATCTTCATCGTATCCCCCATCCAACGTCATTCTGGCTTAATTAAATAAAAGAGTAACGATTGTTCCCCTGCCTTCGAGACTATCCATTTCAATCCGTACATCTATTGCATCAGCAATTTCCTTTGCCATGGAAAGCCCCAATCCTGATCCGCCTTGCTTTCTGTTTCTTGCTTCATCTACACGATAAAAGCGATCGAACACTTTTGGCAATTCAGCCTTTGGAATTCCATCCCCTCTGTCTTCGATGCGGATATATGCTTCATTACTTGTTTGTCCTATGTAGACGGAGATTAGCTCATCACTATACTTTCTTGCATTGTCTAAAAAAATAAACAAAAGCTGTTTTAACTTTTGAACGTCCGTCACTGCTTCAATTGCATCTCCACTATAAATCTCGACTGTCCGATTGTACGCATTTTTATATACTTTCGCTAACTCTGCCATGATATCGGTCAGATTGACGTTTTCCTTCTCTATATTCCATTTTTCCTGATGCTTTGCAAGCAGGAGCATTTGCTCTGTCATCTCTCTCATTCTAATGGCTTCAGAATGAATGGCCTCTATTGATTCATCAAACAAATCAGGTCGCTCCATCCCTTTTCTTTTCAAAAGGCTTGCATAGCTTTCGATGACAGTTAGCGGTGTTTTTAATTCATGTGAAGCATTCGATACGAATTGCTCCTGTTTTTCGAAGTTGGCTTGCAGCAAATCGATCATGTGATTAAAGGTTTTTCCCATTTCCACAAGTTCATCTTTTGATTTTTCTTCTAGGCTAAGTCGCTTAAATTGGCCGCTTGTTTGAATCTCCTTCATCGTATCAATCATCGATCGAATCGGACGGGCGATGAAGTTACTAAGAATAGTGCTTGATACCAGAACAGGTATCATGGCAATGATGGTTACAGCGATTAATACGATGCGCAGAACAGCGAGCATTTCTTCGGTTGCTGAAATGCTTTTGGTGATTTGGAGATTAACTACACTTCCATCCCCCCAAACGATCGGGTTTGAAACGAATACATATTTTTTCTGATGATAAGTGATGATCTCGCTCTTCTCACCGGGGTAAAAGCTGCTATTTCGATCGCTTAATTGTTTTTCAGAATTGGATGTAACAGCTGTTCCTTTTCGTTGACCTTCATTTACAATACCAATCATGCCATCTATAGGCCGATAGGCTCGAAGTAAACCATTTGGAGATATATTATTAACATTTTTACTAACATCAAAGGCAATTTTCCCTGTCTCCGCTTTCGCACGATTAAGTTCATTCACCATCATCAGGTTACTGAAAACAAAATAAATGGAAACATTCATCAATAGGAGCAGGAAAATGAATAACACCGCTGTATATAAATTTATTTTCTTGCGAAGTCTCATTTTGCATCCTTCATGACGTAGCCAACGCCCCTTACAGTATGAATAAGCGGCGTTTCAAATCCATGTTCGAGCTTTTTGCGAACATATCGGATATATACATCCACCACGTTTGTTTCTCCATGGAAATCATACCCCCAAACCGCTTCCAGAATTTGATCACGGCTTAGCACTTGACGCTTATTCTTCAGCAAATAAAGAAGTAGATCATACTCCTTTGGCGTCAGTTCAATTTGACTTTCACCCCTGATGACTTCGCGTGTTTTGACATTCACTTTTAAATCAGCAGTATTTAGCCATCCATCGATTTTAGTTTCCATCGAAGGTGCAGCAGGCCGCATTCTTAAAACCGCGCGAATTCGGGCAAGCAATTCCTCAATTTGGAAAGGTTTAGTTATATAGTCATTCGCGCCGAGATCAAGACCGGAAACTTTATCTTCAACCGAGCCTTTTGCCGTTAACAGGATGACAGGAGTGAAACTATTTTTCGTTCGAATTTTCCGAAGCAGCTCGATCCCGCTTATGCCCGGAAGCATCACATCCAATAAGATCAAATCCCACTTTTTTGATCGATACGCTTCAAGGGCTTCCTTGCCGTCCATTGCCTTTCCGACTTGGTAGCCTTCGATTTCAAGCTCCAATTCAAGCAGTCTTAAGATCTTTTCTTCGTCTTCCACGATCAGTACTGATTCTTTATTCATTTTGGAAGACCTCCTTTTGTGTGGGACTGTCCCCATTTATGTATTCTGTCAAACAAAGATACTACAGATGGAATACGATGAAAATAGTGTATTATGACGAGTTTAATAGGTGAATGATTTGCTTACGGCGATGAGTCTCGCTAAAGGTAATCCTGCAAAGCGATCTTTCTAAACTACGGAATCAATTTAAATAGCCATATTCTTTTACGAAAGAATATGGCTTTATTTATTCAATATGTAGGTTGATTAAGCAATGATCTTATTAAAGCATCGCGCCGGTTTGTTGAAGAAGATTTCAATTAATATCCCCTAAATAAACTGGAGACTTTAGATTATTAACATGCTGTATGATATATTTCCTTAGTTCTTTAGGATATATCCTATACTGAAGTAAATCATTAATATGTATCCATTCTACCCCTACTTGGTGACTATCTGGATTGGTAGGCGATTTATAATTCTTCTCAATTACCAGGTTGCAAACAAAATAGTATTCAACTTGGTGAACATTAAAATTGAATGAAGAATGCTCGTGGTTTTTTCCTATATACTCACGAATATGAAGCAGCTCTCCAATTTCCATTTCTTTTCCAACCTCTTCAATACACTCTCTTAATAATGCGTTATGAATGGTTTCGCCGTGTTCTTGACCACCGCCAGGGAAAAGGTAAAAATACCCCTCATCATCTTGATCTTGATTTTTTGTTAATAAAATCTTATCTCCACTAATTATAATAGCTTTTGCTGAGTTCCTAAATCTCATGAGCATCCCCCTCCAAAACATCTCCTTCATTTCACCTAAATCCTATTCAATTATCTAGCCCATTCGTTGACCAAAGATCAAACAGCACTGTTGAACTACCCTGGCATTACATCCATTAGAAAAGGAGCTGCCGAAGCAACTCCCTTATTGAAGTAGTATTATTATCGGTACTGAAAAAGGATCTTCAAACGGGACTGTTGATAAACTAAAGAATCTCAAAACCGGACACAAAATATAGTAAACAAAAAAGAAGATAAACACTACATTCAGTAGATGTTCATCTTTTTTTGTTTAAAGGGGTATTTGTCAACAGCCCTAAACGAAGATCCTTTTGTGCTGTTTTTTCAACTAAATGCATACGGATAAAGAGTTCTTCCACACCGGATTCATACGATATTATTAACAAAGGAAGCTCTTTCTCATTTAATTAAAACTGTCATTACTTATTAGTCTTTTAAAAATGTTAGTAACGCTTCATTAAATTCTTTTGGATGAGTTGCGTGTAATCCATGCGGACCACCCTTTATTAGAGCGAGCTTACTACCAGGAATGGAATCATATGTACGTTTTCCACTTAACTCAAATGGTACAGTTGCATCAGAGTCACCGTGAATAATAAGAGTAGGAATATTGAACTTTTCCAAGTCCTTTCTAAAATCTGTCTTACTAAAGGCCGTTATACAATCGAGCGTTCCCTTAGGTGAGGCACTAGCTGCAATATCCCAATTATATAAACGGAATGGCTCACTAACTAAATCTGTTTGATTACCAGCCGCGAAAAATCCCTTCGTAAATTTGTCAAGAAATGCAAGGCGGTCAGTTATCACACCACTTTTGAATTCTTCAATTGTTGCATCATCTAATGCTCCTTCAGGATGATCCTCTGATTTGTATAAATAAGGAGGAACTGCTCCAGCAAAAACAGCCTTTTCAATACGATCTGTTCCATACGTACTAATGTATCGAGCAACCTCACCCCCACCCATAGAAAAACCAACAAGTGTGACATTTTGAAGATCTAAATGTTCTAACAGTTTATGTAAGTCAGAAGTAAATGTATCATATTCATATCCTTCCCACGGCTGAGATGATTTTCCAAAGCCTCGACGATCATATGTTATGACTCTGTAACCTGCTTCAATAAGAGCTGGCACCTGATATTCCCAAGATCGCCCACTTAAAGGCCAACCATGTATTAAGACAACTGGTTTCCCTGAACCATGGTCCTCATAATAAAGTTCAATTGGAGCATGATTTTCATTACCTACAGTAAATTTTGCCATATAAATTTCCTCCCATATTTTCATTATTAAACCTATATTCTTGCTTTTCTGATCAAAAAAACTTTTTACTCCAAAACATTTAAAATATTTTTTGCCAAAATGTTTATAGGGTTATTATATTCCCCACTATTAAAATTGTGAAATAATGTAAGTATATTAAATCAATTAATATATTAGATTTCAAAGCAACTCCAAATAGTTGGAATCAGGAATCACACCCCTGCCTAAAACATCAAGGCTTATTTGTCAATTCATTCTGCAAATTTTAAGTTATTACAAAAAATTCAATTTGTATCCCTAAAGTTTAAAAACCCTACGATACCAGTGAGCCGCAGCTTCAACTTCATCAACAGTCAATTGATGCCCCCTATTTTCCCAATGAATTTCAACTTTTACATTAGCCTTTTCAAATAAGGATTGAAGTTCAGTAGATTCCATCGGCGAACATATGGGTCATTTTTACCAGCAGCAATAAATACTGACTTTCCTGACAAATCAGGAAGAACAATTCCTTTTCTCGGTACCATCGGGTGATGGAGAATTGCTCCCTTTAATGCATTTTGATAGTGGAATAATAAACTAGCAGCTATATTAGCTCCATTTGAGTAACCAATAGCAATCATGTTTTCTCGATCAAAATTATACTTTGCAGCAGAATCATCAAGAAACTCATTTAATTCTTTTGTACGGAAAATCAGATCTTCCTCATCGAATACACCTTCAGCTAATCTCCGAAAGAATCGAGGCATTCCATTTTCCAATACATTTCCGCGGACACTCAGCACTGAAGCCTCGTTATCAATTCTTCACGCTATAGGTAATAAATCTAATTCATTTCCGCCAGTACCATGTAGTAATAATAACGTTGGTTTCGATGAATCTTTACCCTTATTATATATATGTTTCATGTCTGATCTCCCTCCAGAACGCGAACTTCCACAGTAGGTAAGGCTTCTTCTAATTCTTCACGTTTTGGCTCCAGCCAAGATGGTAACATCAGTTTATTACCAAGCTCAGCGACAGCTTCATCAACAGAAAAGCCTGGCGGATCGGTCGCTATTTCAAAAAGGATACCGCCTTGTTCATGGAAATACACAGCTTTGAAGTAGTTTCGATCATGAATCTCAGTCGGATAATACTCCTTATCTTGAAGAAGTGTTCTCCATCTCAAAAGATCTTGGTCATCCTTTGCCCTCCATGCGATATGGTGAACAGTTCCAGCCCCTTTTAACCCGCGTACCGAAGGAGTTAGCTTAATATCAATTGTATTTCCAAACTGACCATCCGATTTAAACCTAAGGAAGCTCTCTTCTTGCCCAAGACATTCGAGCCCTAATACGTTTTCAAGCACATTCGCAGTTTTATTAGGCTGAGTTGAAATTAAAATAGCTCCACCAAACCCTTTAATTGCAACCTCTGAATCGACTTCTCCAAAACTCCAATTATTTTTTGGTCCTTCATTTCGTTCCACTAATTCAATTTCGAGACCATCCGGATCTTGAAATTGTAAATATTTTTCTCCAAAACGTACTGATTGAATAAACCTAATTCTAAATTTTTTCAAACGATTTTCCCAAAATTTAATTGATTGATTCGGGATGATAAAACTGGTTACTCCAACCTGTCCTGTTCCAATTCGACCTTTTAACTGCTTTGGCCACGGAAAAAAAGTTATAACAGACCCAGGTTGACCAGTTTCATTTCCAAAATAAAGATGATAGACTTCTGGACGATCAAAGTTTATCGTCTTTTTTACAAGTCTTAACCCCAGTATGCCAGCATAAAAATCAATACTTCTTTGGGCATCGTTCACCATTGCTGTTATATGATGGATCCCTGTTGTTTTTTGCAACCTCACCATTCCCATTCTTTTCATTACTTTGATCAAGAAATTAATTAGGTCTCTCTAGAAAAAATCTCACCTAATTTTGCATAATTTGTCCAGCTAACCAACTCACAACTTTAATTCCCTTACCTCAAATGGTAATAAACTTTGTTTAATCTGCCCTCTAAACTGTTCGTACTGCTCTGGCAACATTAATTTTTCTCCCATCGTTGCTTCGGATTCATCGTGGACAAATCCTGGAGGATCTGTTGCAATCTCAAAGAGAATTTCCCCGTGTTCTCTAAAGTAAATCGCATTAAAATAGTTTCGATCTCGTACAGCAGTTACCCCATATCCGTTTTCCTCAACATATTTTTGCCATTCCAATTGGTCTTGATCATCCTTTGCCCGCCATGCAATGTGGTGTACGGTTCCAGCGCCCATTGTCCCGCGTCCTATTGGCGTTAATTTTAAGTCAATGACATTGCCAATTTCTGCTGAAGAACAGTAACGTGCAAAGTCGCCTTCCTTGCCGATTAATTCTAGTCCCAATATGTTTTCTAACAATGCAGCCGTTTTGTCAGGATGGGTCGATAATAAAGTAGCACCGCCAAAGCCTTTAATAGCTACCTCAGGTGTTACCCCGCCAAAGGTCCATGTATTTACTTCCCCTTCTTCCCTTTCAACAATTTCCAAGTGTAGCCCATGAGGGTCATCAAATTCCAAGTATTCCTCACTAAAGCGCTCCTTTATAGTAAAAGGAATATTGAAGGATTCCAGTCTTTTTTTCCAGAACTTCATAGATCCTTTTGGAACAACATAAGATGTAACACCTACTTGACCATCACCAATTTTCCCTTGACTAGCTCCTGCCCATGGAAAAAAAGTCATGATTGTTCCTGGTTTTCCACCCTCATTACCAAAATAAAGATGGTAGGTACCTGGGTCATCAAAATTGACAGTTTTTTTCACTAAACGTAAACCTAATACACCTGCATAGAAATCAACATTCTCTTGAGGATGACCAACAATTGCAGTAATGTGGTGAATACCCATCGTTGTTTTACTCATTTATTTTCACTCCTATTTTTATTTCTGGTTAGACATCTAACCTTAAAAAAAGCATCGCCAATTTGGCGATAATTGTATATACGACTTTCAGGGTGTTTTTTCCTTTATCTGAAGTTTTTTCCTTTGTCTGAAGTTTTTTATTTCTATAAATATTGGATCTCTTAAAACAGAATCATGAAAATTATTCACAATATCTATTATTAAGTTAGTTATTAGCCATTCGTAAAACATTAAGATAATAAAGGGAGTATCGCCCAACATTTTGGATATCAAAGTGAGTATTAATGATATATGATTTCCAATGATTCATATGAAATAGGTCAGAAGGAGAAAAAGTTATAGTTGGGGTTGATATTATTGAAGTTTTCACAGGAAGCTATATTGAATTAGCGATTACTATTTGAAATAGCAAGAAAATTAGAGAAGTAGATAGCTTCGCAACAAAACTCCTTTTTATCACTTACCAGAAATTGAAAAGTGGTTTTAAGTTTACAGGTGCTTTTACCATTAATGCTGATATGTCATTACCTCCTATGGTTTTTGAATTTTCCTAAGTAAATCTAGAAGCTGTTTTTTTTCCTTGTAATTTAAGTTAGAAAATTGTGATGCCTGAAATTGTTCTTGTTTTGAAACAATTTCATAAAAAAACTCTTTTCCAACCTCAGTCAATGAAAGGTATTTTGTTTTCCATTCCTGTTCCCGATTAATCAATCCCAACTCTTCCATTTTCCTTAATAGTTGAGTGATATTGCCTTTCGTCACAAAAAGCTTGTTTGCAAGTTCTTGTTGAGACAAGCGCTCATGCGAACCCACTTGAACCAAGATACTATATATACAAATAAACCAGCACTATAGTTTGATACTGGTTTATTTGATGCTTTTATTTATGTAGTTGTTAATTTAGCATAGATGATAAAAAACAGGGTTAATTGTCCTATTATCATAATATTTGGTATTACTACAATCAAATTAATAACAAAAAAGACTGCTAAAATCCCTAAAAACAAGCATAAATGATAAATTTTCAAACGGTGTTGTTCAAACCTGTATTGATGAAAAACAATTGTAGTTGAGAGGAAATAGAGCAATACAGAACCAAAAACAAAATATAGGATAAAAGAGTATTGGACCTCATGTAAAAATAATAGTCTAATGGATGCTGCAACCATACTCAAAGACATTAAAATAAACAGATGACCGTAAATAATAATTTGACCAGAAGTTTGTCTAGACTTGTTGAGTTTCTTCTCCATGTTATCGAAATATTGCCACCACATCGAAATAATGAGGATAAATGAAATGATCGCAAAGCTTATTGAATCCCAATTTCCTTGTTTAGGTTGAATGACCGCAAGAGTGCTTATAAGAGCTTCCCCAAAGAGAATAATGGAAAATAGACCAAATCTCTCTAACAAGTGGGCTGTATTAGTCGGAACCTTTTCTAAACACTTTCTTCCAAGCAGTGGAATAATAATATCGATAAGAATTCCGAAATACAACACAGCATACCGAATCCAAGAATCAAAAAAGACGGATAATAATGAAATAACGATTCCAATCCAAAAATATCTTCCTAGAAAGAGCGCTGCTTGCTTACGAACTCCTGCTTCTATCCGCTGGACAATAAGATATTGGATCGCAGTCACAGCCCTTAACCCAATATAACCTATTAAAAAAGAAAGATAATGAGGATCAAAATCAGCTGATAAGCTTGATGTCATTATTAGGACAAAAAACATTTGCAGGATCAAAAAGATTCGTTGATAAAATAAATCTTTTCCGAAACGGTTAACAAAGATGGTTTGCCCTACCCAAGCCCACCAGATCGGAATGAAAATTAAGACAAACTTTACTAAATACTCTACATGGATATGACCATCTTCAACATGAAGTAAAACATGAGTTGCAGCCGCAACCGCCGCCACAAATAACAAATCATAAAAAAGTTCTAACCACGTGACTTTCTTTTCTTCCATTTCTGCACTCCCTCCAATTTTTTTATAGTAACTAGTATGCTGGAAATATAAAGTAATTGGAAGTGAAAATAATATAGGTATAGTCTATTTGTTATAGTCACAAAGACTAGACAATAATAAGAAAACTAATGAGAAATCCTTACATCCCAGATTTTTTTGTAATAAATACTTCATTAAATTAAACAGTTTAAGATTAGGCATAATGCCACTTTTTTCAGTTTGGTATATCATGGTAGGATGAGGTGATTTTAACAGAGGAGGAAATATATGACTAAGACCATTGGCCTTATTTGTGGTAGTTTACGAAAAAACTCTTATAATCGAATCATTGCTCAATCATTAAAAGAGATGGATGATTCCCACCAATTTCGTTGGATTGAGATAAATAATCTACCTTTTTTTAATGAAGACTTAGAAATAAGTGTTCCAGAAACAGTGACATCATTTAAATCTGCTATCCAGGACGTTGACGGTATCATTATTGTAAGTCCAGAGTACAATTCTGGAATTCCAGGCGTATTAAAGAATGCATTGGACTGGGCATCAAGACCTCGGGAATCCTCTGTTCTTAGCAGAAAACCGGTTGGCCTAATTGGAGCAACTCCTGGGGGATTAGGTACTGTTTATGCTCAGATGCAAATCAGAGAAATACTAGAAACTATGCAAGTTCATGTTCTTCCGTTTCAAAAAGTGCTGATTTCTCAAGTACATGAAAAGATTGATTCCGATCGGAAAGTGCTTACTGACGAACAAACAAAACGTTATCTTCAGCGTTATTTACAACAATTTATAAATTGGATAGATAAAACTCTTGTTTTAGATAAATAGAAGTAGAGCAAGCATTTTTAAAAATAAATCTGACGTTTTTTCTGATTTTCAAGAAAATTATTGACCTCAATATAAGTTTAGTTATAAACTGATTGGGAAAATGAAGAAATTTATGATAAATACTCCAATGTTTAAACTTTCTTCATTACCTTAATTATTAGGAGGAATACATAATGTCTGATCTCTATTCTCGTATTCGCAAAGATGATGCTGTCGTTCTTTTAGTGGATCATCAAACTGGCCTTATGGCTGGACTAGTTCGTGACTATGGTGTTGATGAATTTAAGAACAATGTTTTGGCTCTTGCTCACACTGCTAAGTTTTTTGATTTACCAGTTATTTTAACAACAAGCTTTGAAAACGGACCTAATGGACCACTAATGCAAGAATTGGTTGATCTTTTTCCTAACGCGCCTAAAATAGCTCGTCCTGGACAAATTAACGCATGGGATAATGATGATTTTGTAAAAGCAATCGAAAAAACTGGAAAAAAACAACTTATCATCGCGGGCGTAGTTACGGATGTTTGCGTTGCTTTCCCGGCACTTTCCGCTATAAAAGCTGGGTATGAAGTATTTGCTGTTACTGATGCTTCAGGAACTTTCAGTAAACAAGTTGCAGAAGCTGCCAATACGCGTATGGCACATAGTGGCGTGCAACTTATGAACTGGTTTAGCGTAGCATGCGAACTACAACGCGATTGGCGCAACGATGTCGAAGGTTTTGGCAATTTGCTTGCTAGTAATCTTCCAGGTTATCAAAATGTAATTGGAAGCTATATGGGAGCTCAGCGAGATCTTAGTAAACAAAATGCATAAATTTATTCCTAAGAAATAGCTATCAATCACTTTTTTTAAAAGTGGATAGCATAAATTTAGCGCTGATTTAATCAGCGCTCCTTTTTAAATACGAAGTATAGCAATGCTTTTATTTTTACGATTACAGCTGAAACTAATAATTGCCTTTGAGAAAATATTAAAATTGTTTCAAAAAACTTTATTTGAAACAATTTAAAAAAGGAGTGTTTTATTATGAGTAATTTAGAATTGTTAACTCCGGAGAACAGTGCATTAATTTTGATCGATTTTCAGCCTCAAATGACTTTTGGAGTTGCAAGCATTGACAGACAAACATTAATGAATAACGTTATGCTGCTTGCTAAATCAGCAAAAGCTTTTAACGTACCTACTATTCTTACTACAGTTGAAACACAAAGCTTTTCTGGTTATTTTTGGCCACAAATTCTTGACATATTCCCAAACCATGAAATTATAGAACGTAGTTCAATGAACTCTTGGGAAGATTCAAAATTTGTTGAGGCAGTTAAAGCAACAGGTAGAAAGAAATTGATATTTGCAGCACTTTGGACTGAAGTTTGCCTTGCATTCCCTGTGCTTGAAGCAATTAAAGCTGGCTATGAAGTTTATGCAGTTGATGATGCTTCAGGTGGTACTAGTTTGACAGCACATAACGCCGCTATGCGTCGTGTAGAACAAGCTGGAGCAATTCCAGTGACAGCAATTCAAGTTTTACTTGAATACCAACGTGACTGGGCACGCAAAGACACTTATGATGCTGTTATGGAAATTGTAAAAGAACACACTGGCGCTTATGGTCAAGGCGTGGAATACGCATATACTATGGTACATGGCGCTCCTCCAAGCAGGAAAATATGAATCAAGAAAGAGTAACTGCCGGAGAAACTCATAAAGGGAACACTATGGATGCTGGTGGTCCAGTAACAACAATTGTTACATGGGAAATCCAAGAAGGTAGGGAAAAACAGTTTGAAACGTGGAGACATGAAGTCGAAGCTGCCGCTACTAAATTTCCAGGGCATTTAGGCGTAAATCTAATAGTCCCCAATAACGGATCCAGAGAGTATACTGTTGTTTTTCGCTTTGATACGTATGAGCATCTACGTGCTTGGCAAGAATCAGATATTCGTCGAGATTTGTTAAAAAAGGCAGAACCATTTCAAGCTACTAATCCAACTTACAAAACTGAAAGCAGTTTGGCTTATTGGTTTGTTACTCCGAAAACGCCAGTTCCACCGCCAAAATGGAAAATGTCTATTGTTACCGTTCTTGGTGTATGGCCTCTTAGCAAGTTGGTTCCTATAGTGATAGGGCCTATAATAAAAAATATGAATCCTATAATGTCAGCCTTTTTTGTTTCTGTATGTATAGTGTCCTTGCTATCATGGGTAGTAATGCCAGTTCTCGGTAAAATATTTCATCCGTGGTTACAGAATAATAGGAAGTAGACGAGGTGTGAACATGAATTTACCGGATATGATTTTATATAACGGAAAAATCACTACTCTTGACCCATCTCAACCTGAGGTATCGGCTATCGCCATAACTGATGGTTTAATCACTGCGGTAGGTGGAGATGAGCTTCTAGATAGTGCCATAGAAAAAACCAAAAAAATAGACCTTAAAAGAAAGAGAGCTATTCCGGGCTTGAATGACTCTCATATACACGTTATTCGTGGCGGTCTTCATTATAATATGGAATTGCGCTGGGAAGGTGTGCCATCACTTGCTATTGCTCTGGAAATGCTTAGAGAGCAGGCAAGGCGTACACCTGCTCCTCAGTGGGTAAGAGTAGTTGGAGGTTGGTCTGAATTTCAGTTTAAAGAAAGACGGATGCCAACTTTGGAAGAGATTAATGCTGTTTCTGAAGACACGCCTGTCTTTGTGCTACATCTTTATGATAGAGCACTTGTAAATCGAGCAGGGCTGCGTGCACTGGGATACACAAAAGATACCCCAGACCCTCCGGGCTGTTTAATTCAGCGGGATAAACGAGGTAATCCAACGGGTCTTTTAATTGCTAATCCTAACGCTTCTATTCTATATTCAAGTTTGGGTAGAGCTCCAGTACTTAATATTGACGACCAGATTAACTCAACTCGCCATTTTATGCGCGAATTAAATAGATTAGGTATCACAAGTGCCATTGACGCAGGTGGCGGATTCCAAAATTATCCTGATGATTACAAAGTTGTTGAACATTTAGCCGAGAAGGATCAATTAACTTTGCGTATTGCTTATAATCTATTTACGCAAAATCCAGATCATGAATATGAAGACTTTGCTTCATGGGCAAAAATTGTTTCTCCTGGTCAAGGAAATGATAAGTATAAAATGAATGGTGCCGGAGAAATGTTAGTATTCTCGGCAGCCGATTTTGAAAAATTTCAAATGCCCCGGCCCGACCTAGCTACGGTGATGGAAGCTGACTTAAAGAAAGTAATTTCTCTATTGGTGGAAAACCGTTGGCCATTCCGTTTACATGCAACTTATGACGAGTCAATAACACGTTTCTTAAATGTTTTTGAGGAAGTCAACAGAGAAATTCCATTTAATGGTTTACGCTGGTGGTTTGACCATGCAGAAACAATCTCAGATCGTAGTATGGAACGTGTTAAGGCTTTAAATGGCGGTATTGCCATCCAAGACCGCATGGCTTTCCAAGGTGAATACTTTGTTGATTTATACGGAAAGGAAGCTGCAAAGCATACTCCTCCGATTTATCGTATGCTAGACCTGGGTATACCTGTTGGCGCCGGTAGTGATGCAACGAGGGTTTCCAGCTATAACCCTTGGGTTGCTCTTTACTGGATGGTTGCAGGAAAAACCATTGGTGGTCTTTCGATATATGATGAAAAGAATAAACTTGACAGAAAAGTAGCTCTGGAACTATATTCCAAAGGAAGTGCGTGGTTCTCCGGCGATGAAGATAAAAAGGGTACCCTTGCAGTAGGTCAGTTTGCTGATATTGCTGTATTGTCTGCTGACTACTTTACTGTGCCAGAAGAAGAAATCAAAGACCTTGAATCATTACTCACCATTATGGGTGGGCAGGTTGTTTATGGAAATGATGAATTTAAAAATTTATCACCTGAATTGCCGCCAGCATCACCTGATTGGTCACCGACGGGAGTTTATGGTTATGGTGGTGCTAACCTAGCCGACAATATACTTTCTCACGATGCCCATGATCACAAACATAGTTGCAGTAACCCTCTCCATCAACACACTCATACCGTAATAGGAAAAGATGGAACTAAATGGGGTATTGGTTGTACTTGCTTTGCTTTCTAATAAGGGTTTGGGGCCGAGGACGGACCCAAATAGTAATGGTATTAAGATCATAATGGTAAGATGGGTTCTGGTGCAAATAATATGTAAATACGAAATAGCAGTGTATCCCTAACGGAATCTACTACTATGAGGTAAGACCGAAGAGTTGATTGATTAACTTGATATGTTTTTTGACAGACTTCTCTCCTTGCAAAGTCTGTCCTTTTTATATCCGCTATATTAATCGCCTATTTTATACCAAGGGATGCAAATAAGAAACCTGAGGGGTCTGTTTTCTCTTATTTTATTAAAATTGGAGTAATATTTAATAAAAAAGACTTACCTATTTGCTATATTATTTCAACAGTGCTCTTTATTTCACTAGTCGGCTATTATACAACCCTAGAAAGTTATCTAAGTGGTCCTAATTTTAGATTAAACCACTGGCAAATACTATTGATTCGAGCTGTTGGTTTCATTGGAATGTTAGTTTGTTACAGATATTGCCTTGACCCTTCCTACGGTCTTGGTTTACTTGAAAAATTTCTGGATGAAGTAAGGAGAGAAACAGGTAAGAAACCACCTATCGTCCTTGAAGCAACAGGACATTATCATTCCTCTGTTGTTCAATACTTGGAGGACCGTGGGTATTTATTGATCATCATTAATCCACTGATTTCTTATAAGGCTAAAAGTTCAAGTCTTAGGAAAGTAAAGACAGATGCGGTTGATGCTTACCAGCTCTGCGAGCTGTTTTATAAAGAAGACCTAGAGCCATATAAAAAACGTGGAGTTCAACTATTAAACCTTCGGAATCTTACAAGACAGCACGAGAATATAACTGGAGTATTGATCCATACAAAGCTACAATTTCAAGCCATTTTGGACCAAGTCTTCCCCGGATATAGAGGGGTTTTCGGTGACTTATATTCAGTAGTATCATTCTTAACTCTTTCAGAGTTTCCCTCATCTGAAGACATATTAGAGACAAGTTTAGAAACAATAGCTGACAAAATCGC
The DNA here is from genome assembly GCF_044762675.1 of Peribacillus sp. NPDC096448. Lineage (NCBI taxonomy): Bacteria > Bacillati > Bacillota > Bacilli > Caryophanales > Bacillaceae > Peribacillus > Peribacillus sp. NPDC096448. The sequence continues at coordinate 350,287 of NZ_JBIWEU010000003.1, forward strand.
TCAATTATGTAAAAGTCGCTCATACAGATGTGCTAATGAAAAAGCTATTGAACTCAAAGCTGCAGCAAACCGAAATCCGTTTGAAAAGACTTTGTATCAGAGTCATATGTTGAGTCTTAGTATTTTTATAAACATTATTCTTCAATACAAAGAGCACCTATCGAAGTTAGAGACAGAGATAGATGCTCTCGCAAAAGAAGTTTAATGAAAAATATTGACAAACTATTAGCTGGTTAAGTTGAAGAAGATTTTTGATTTGTCTTTTCAGCTTGAATTGGTAAATAAATCTGTACTTCTTCATCTCCTTCCCCCATAAGGTGATATGTCTCGATAATATAAGAATCGAGATCTCTTTGATAACCTTGTTCTTCTGCCCAATTCAATAAATTTAAATGAAGTTCTCCCAAATTAGATATATGTCCTCTTGTAGTTATGTAACTTTTATTTATTTCAATATAATCCATTCCTGTTGGTACTTCATTTAATTTCTCACTCACAATTAACCCTACATAATAATGACCTATCCTATGCTCCTCATCCTTTTTAGGCTCAAATAATGCAACTTCGGTCTCTGTTGGATTTAGTATTTCGTTTGAGCGACTTAATAGTTGCTTTGCAAGCAAGGGTACTTCATTACCAAAGTTAACAAACTCCCCACTACCTTTTAATCCAACAAGCTTAAATTCTTTTTTGACCATCATAAACGACATATTAACCTCTCCATTCACGCAAGAAATCCCATAATACTCTAATTTTATTTGTTCAACAAAAAATCCTTTCTTCCTGCATTGAAGTAAGGATTTCATACTGATTTCTGCAACTGTTATTGAACTAAACTGCCCCGATAGTTGCATAAGAAAAAGAGCTGATCGAGATCGTCACAGCTCATTAAAGCTATAGCACCTTTCAGTCAAGTAACCTTCTATTGATAAAAACATATACAATTGTTAATAAAAGCAACATAGCAATTATAAGAATCGTAAATTCATAAGGATAGTCAATAAAACTATTGAAAACTACTAACAATCCTAACGGTAGAAAAAAAGTTCCACCTGTCACTGTACCTAATAAAGACTTATTTTTTATCATTTTTTCATTAAACCCTGCTAACAACCAGGTTTGTTTTTTCACAGCTACTAAGTACGATATAAGTAAAAGAGCTATACCAATAACCAATAATCCATAATCCACCTTTTCACCCCCAAAGGACCATTTTATGTCTTGCTACTTTTAATACCAACTAAAAAGGTACAAGTTCCCTTTCCTTATTTATTTTACCATAAACAAACCATTTCCCTGATTCAACTAATCTGCCCCGATAGTTCATTAAGGGTATTTTTTCACTTTAATCCGAATGGTGATAATGCTAGAATCGCACTTTCAAAAAGCCGCCAATTGGCGGCTTTTTGAGTTTAAACAAACTCTAAGATTTCTTTGAAATTATTCACTACAAAATCAGCTTGTTTTAATTCATCTTCTTGAGCAAAGTCAAAGTTCACACCAACGGCAATAAGTTCATTATCCTTAGCAGCAGATATATCTGAAGAACGGTCTCCGACAACGTAACCATTTTCAATTTGATTTTTATTTTTCACCATTTGCACTAAATCTGATTTATGTCCAGATTTAATTAGTTGAATACTATATGTACTTTGAATAAATCTATCCAAATTATAAGTTTCTACAATTGCTTGTAAATATTCTATCTGTCCATTGCTGGCAATAAATAAGGGATACTTTTTACTTAACTCATTTAATGTTCTCTCCACATCAGCATATAATGCACCTTTTTGTGCTTGGATTAGTTCTATAAGCTTTTTATGAAAAATCTCATTGCTCTTTACTCGTATTTCTAGTGAGTGGTTTGGGCAAAGTGTTTCCCATACAACCGGTATAGGCACACCCATAATTTCCCTATATTGTTCAATCGGCGTTTTTGTATCCCATAAATTTTCTTTTCGTAGTACATCAAATGTTTCTTCTAGGGCAGGTTCTAAAATTAAATTCGTTTGAAATAAGGTTCCATCCATATCAAAAATAATTGCTTTACTCATTGAAATTCCCCCTCCCTCTATCTCCCATTAAAACATAATAAAATTTTAAAAAAAGAGCTGCCTTAAAGACAGCTCCGATCTTCAGCTAACGCACCCGTTACTTGAATTAGAAATTTAATTAGCTTTTCTTGGTCCTCTTAAAAAATAAATAACCTAAAACACCTAAAATTAATGCTATACCTCCGAAAACAATAACTTGATATATAATATCCCCTAACATAACCTGTTCCTCCCATTTCTAAAATACATTTTCCTAAATCTGTATACGAGATTTTTCTAAAAAGGTTTCAAAAGATAGTTTGATTCTAAAAGTCTTATTAAACTAAACTGCCCCGATAGTTCCATTAGAAAAGGAGCTGCTGATCAGCTCCTGTAATGAAGTATCGAACCTGTTAGCTTAACAAGGATCATTGGGAAGATAAATTGGAGGCTGTTTACCAACTGCACTTGTTGTATCAAATCATCTTCAAATAATTGATATTCCGATAGAAAAGATCTTGTTTTTTCATTTAGTTGAAATGGCTTCAAGTATAATTCACCCACATTTATTGTGAATTGGTTCATCAACAATGAAAAAGGCTGCCGAAGCAACCTCCATTATTGAAATTACGCTTCAATTTTGCGAGACTAATTTTAACATCTTACATGCTTGCGTTTAAAACCAAGCTTTCCTTTACCGACTTCTTTTTGAATACTTTCGTAAGCATTCAGAAAACTGCTTTTTTTCTTGTCCCGTTTGACTTCTACGATTCCTATTTCCTTTGCGGTCTCGACTGCCTTTTCATGGAGCGGCAAATATGAAATCCCCACGGTGTATAGAAAGTTATTCATAGCGGATTTCGTCCGTTCTGGCGAATCGTGAATCGTATTTTTCACAAGGTCAAGCATATTGGAAATCTTGCTTTCTGAAAATTCAACGTCTTGTCGATTCCCTAAAAGCCAACAGTAGCAACTCCAGCCGGCTGACATTCTCAGCTCTTCACCGCTTGCAATCCATTTATCAGAAACTTCTTGTGCAATATCTGACTCTGATAAAGTTACAGCCACTACATAATCGGACAGCATATAAAAATACGCAGCATCCATCCAGCGATCATAATCCGACTCAGTCATGGCTTTTGGGTCTGCAATAATGCCTGCAAAGTACATTGCATCATAGTTGCCTGTCGCATAAAGCTCTTCAGCTAAACTCTGATTTATTTTTATTTTCCTTACAATTGGTTTCATGGCGCCTGTCGCCACGCCAAAGAGCGGCTCATGCGCACCATTGGATATGTACATTTTTTTAGTTCGTTCCTTGCCAAGGGCTTCGAGCTCCTGCATGACCATTTCTAAATTCATCGTTTAGCACTTCCTTCCTTATGGAGTTTCCCCTTAATATTGTGCCCATCAAATATCTATCACCATTATCCTATAACAGACTACCATTTGTCAGCAACACTACGTCTAAGCATATGAGTGTTACAGAGGAATCCACTTAATGCATGTTGGCACTATGTTCTCGAACCGATGGTAAGAAACCATGCCTTCTGAATATAGTTGCTTGGGATTCCCCTTTGTTCATGTTCTACTCCCCTGCCCCGGTAGCTCCATAAGGGGTCTTGTAGCATTCCCATCAAGTTAAAATTTCTTTATACCCCAAAACGAAAAAAGCTATATTCAGCAGCATTTACAGAAAGAATAGCTTAATTTTTCGTTTTGGGTATAATCCTTTTACTTAGCTTGATTGCGATAGGGCAGTACCCCAATAAACAGATAAATTTGTCTGAAAATTTCCTCAATTTTTGGTTTAAAATAGGAACAATGTAAGATAAATCTATTTTTCTTGTATGATAAAGTAGAATAGTAGGGAAAATGAATCGAAGGATGTGGTATCGTTTGATGTTAAATGTAAAAAAAATGTCGTTTGTTGTTTTTATTTGTTTCATGTTTTTTATACCCAATTCAATCTTTGCTCAAGAAATTTTACACAATGGAAGTCAAGGACAAGCAGTTTATGACTTACAAGAAAATTTAAAGAAAATGGGTTACTTTAACAGGCAACCAACAGGGTATTATGGTTCAATTACTGATCAAGCAGTGAAACAACTTCAACTAGATTCTGGAATATTACAGGATGGAGTTTTTGGATTCCAAACACAACAAAAATTAAATAGTATTGAAATGATGGCCAGGGTTGTTCATGGAGAAGCTCGAGGAGAAACTTATGAAGGAAAAGTAGCTGTCGCTGCAGTAATTTTGAACCGAATGTCAACGCCAGGTTTTCCTAAAAATACTTACGATGTTATTTTCCAGACAAATGCTTTTACAGCTGTACATGATGGGCAATATTATTTGACCCCAAATAGCCATTCTTATCGAGCTGTTATTGATGCATTACAAGGTTGGGATCCTACTCATGGTTCTGTTTATTATTATAATCCGTTCTCGGCAACAGATGAATGGATTTTCACAAGGGAAACAGTCATTAGAATAGGCAACCACTTATTTGCAAAGTAAAACCAATCTACATACATATTGAGGAATGATATTTATAGTTTCGTATTATAAACTATGTCGTGGGGTATAGTTGAAAGGTCGGGCAGTATTTGCCCGACCTTTTTGGCGGTACCCCCATAAGAAAAAGCTGCCTTAAAGACAGCTCCGATCTTCAGCTAACATGCCCCTTAGCCATCCATGAATCGCAAAAATCGGCGATTCACCACAAAGAATGAAAATAGTCAGGAAGTGTCAAACTAATACTGACCTTAATCCAGTCAACCCTAATCCATAGATAACTAATTTCATCTGCTTTTATCCACTTTTCAATATCATCATTTATGTTGTTCATTAATTTATTTATCCCTCAACATTTTATCCCCCCTTTACCCCCTTTAGTTCTTTAAGAAAAGGAGCTGCTGATCAGCTCCTGTCATTTAAACTGCCCCGTTAGCTCCATAAGAAAAAGAGCTGCCGAAGCAACTCCCTTATTGAAGTAAAGCACCTTTTTAGTTCTATCAGACTTTTGGTAGAGTTGACATAAACTGTGTATTAAAAAAGCCGAAGTTACTCAACGGCAAATTCATATAAATATTTATTACTAAAGCTATAAATTCTGGTCAGTATAATGGTGCAAAAAGAGAAATACTCCAAGCTATAAGAATAAAAGATACAGTTAGCCAAAATGTGTTCTTTGCAGTACTTTCATGTGCTACTGCTTTTTTAATAATACTGACTAGATTTAAACAAAATATAATACAAAAAATAGGCATAAAGTTTTCAGCAATTAAAGTGAAAAATTGGTACATTTATTTATCAACCTTTCTCTCATGAATAAACAATTGATGGATTATTATGTAAAACAATTTTACCACATATTTCGGTACAAACTATGCTTCATAAACTAACCCTGCCCCGGTAGCTCCATTAGAAAAAGAGCTGCCGAAGCAACTCCTTTATTTGAAGGTTCAAAAAGCTCTTTTTTCCGAACTGTTTCGGTCAATTGTCTTAATTTTTTTGATGAAATAATAATGTTTGTAGAGGGCGAGCACGACCAATAAGATTTTCACAAATAGGATGTCCACATAAAATACAGAAATTACGATGAAGAAATCGGCAATTAAATTGATTCTGATTTTCTCTCTTCGGGTCATGCCCTTTTTTTGCAGGAATGCTTCAACGTAGTTTTCATATAGTGAGGTGCTCTTGAACCAGTTTTCAATCGACTTGGAACTTTTAGCAAAGCAAAAGGCAGCAAATAAGTAAAACGGACCGCCCGGCAGAACTGGTAACACAGTCCCTGCAATGCCAATCAAAAGAGATATGGAACCAAGAACAAAGAATAGGATACTTTTTACTTTTTTTATTGTCATCACCTTTTTATTTATATTCTATCCCCTTATATCGTAAAGAGGAAGCTTAATTGATTCAATATCATTGATTAGTATCTTCCCTTTTTGTTCTTGAACTAACCTGTCCTTTGGTTATTAACAGGATATCTTATCCATTCATGCTTCTGTCGCAACATTTATTAGACGTCGCAATCATTGTATATTAAATCCACATCGCAGCCTTACAATCATTCATAGAGCATGGTAACGACACCAGCATATTCCGACAAATTCTCTTTGGAAATATCCAATGTCTTAACTTCGGTTGTTCGCTGTCCGGAAATCTGAAGAAACTTATCTACCTTTGAAAACATCAAGCCAACAACCGACAATGCCTTTGTTCTATAGTGCATAGGGATCGTAATAGTAGATTTCAATTGACGCATTACCTGAGCAGCTTCTATTGCATTGATCGTGACTGTACCTCCTACAGGAATGATGAGAATATCTACTTTTCCAATTTCATTTACTTGTTCTTCTGATAATAGATGCCCTAAATCTCCGCAATGACAGATAGTTAGGTCGTCCATTTGGAAACGATATAAAATATTGGGGCCTCTCTTCTCGCCATTTGCCTTGTCGTGAAATGTCTTGAATCCACTAATTCTTACATCTTGGCGGATGTATTCCTTCGGCTCATTCACAAGCAAGTAATCACCTGTTGCAGCTTGAATTTTATTATGATCGAAATGATTATGTGTAACGGCAACTATATCTGGTTCAATGCTTGGCATACGGTAACGGATGAAGCGATAATATGGATCAATAAGAATCCTGGTTCCTCTTTCGGATGTTAGTAAAAAGGCAGAATGTCCAAACCATTTTATTTTCATACTGAAATTCTCCTTACTATGCAATTGATTTAAACTTATTAAAATCAAGCAACTTTTAAGGAACCTTGGACTACAGTTCAAAATATATTCCATTTATTATAATTCCACTATTCATGTAATAGTCCTTCACCTAATCTGGCCATTTTGTTCCATAAGAAAAGAGCTGCCTTAAAAGACACCCCTTTTCTTCAAGAGAACACTATCCTAGTAACGTTTCTCATTATGGGTAATTATACAATCCTCTCTAACAAATCCCCCACTTTTTCTGCCATGACACGAGGTGGATAAGGCATTCCATTCTTTAACCACCATTCCACTACCCCTACGTAAGCATTTGCAACAAATTGAACCATTACATCTTCACTTTGATTGGAATTTTTCCCTTTTGTTACGTCCACATCTTTCTTGAACTCTTCGATATTGAACTTAAGGAACTGACTGCGAAAATACGGAGCTCCTTCACTAGCTAACATCGTCGAAAAGAATAAGTAATTGCTCTTAAAGTATTCCATACAGTGTACAGTCGATTCGATATAATCCATTTCAGTTGCCGATTCACAAAAATTACTCATGTTGTTTATATGTTCTTCCATGATTTTGTCTAATAGATCAAATTTATCCAGTAATGAAGATAGATGGTTCCTCGATTAACATTTGCCCTGTCTGCAATATCCTGAATGGTAATGTCATCAAAACTTTTTTCAGACATCAGTTCAATGAGAGCCTTTTTAATGGCTTGTTGGCTTTTGGTTATTCTTCTGTCTACTTTCGGCATTGTTCGGTCACCAAACTTTCCTAAAAATAATCAACAATTTTTATTGATTTGTTGAGTAATCAACGAATTGCGTTCATTTAACCATTGAGAGCAAGCTGTTTCTATTTAATAATTATTAACAGATGTTGTTAATCAATCAATGATACTTTCATTTTGAACAAGGTCATTGTACACCATGGTAGTCACAAAAGAATTTTTTTCAAAACAAAATAAGAAAGGGTGTTGTTTTAAAAATGAAAAAAAAATCTATTATCAGGCGTGTACTCACAGTGATAGCACTGGGCTTGCTTTTATCCGTGACCATCATTGCATCCCAGACCGGCGTTGGCGCTGCATACACGCCAGACATGTCCAATGGAGCAGACAACTTTTACAAGAGCGACAATGTAACCATGAAGAAGGTTAAGTTTAAAAAACAATACAACATGAATGTCGTAGGGAATCTTTTTATACCCAAAGGTTTGAAGAAGAACACCAAAAATCCCGCGATCATTGTCGGGCATCCTATGGGCGCAGTAAAAGAACAAAGTGCGAATTTGTATGCCACTAAAATGGCTGAACGGGGATTCGTAAATTTGTCCTTGGATTTGTCTTTCTGGGGAGAGAGTGAGGGTCAGCCTCGGAATGCTGTTTCGCCGGATATCTATGCCGAGGATTTCAGTGCTGCGGTGGATTTCCTGGAAAACCTCTCCGCGGAAGCTTATTAAACGACTTGTGCTGTTCGATCAATGTTACTGGAATACCTTTTCGTGCCAACAGTAAAGCAAGCATAACCCCTCCAGGTCCACCACCAACTACGCAGCAAGATGTTGAATGACTTAACATAAAAACACATCCTCAATTTTTAATTATTGTAATAACGGACTATTAGAATAATACCTAATATTAAACAAATTGTTGAAGGGATAGCCGTAGTTAGAGGTTGTTGAACCTTAAAAATATGCGTATAGATTGCACCAAGCATAAATACCATGACTATTGAACTACCTATGATTGCAAAACTACGATTCCAGAAACCAATAATAATTGCTATTGCAGCAATTATTTCCATAACTCCAGTAACCGTCATAAACCACATTGGATATTGGTACTCATTCCAATGTTCGACCTGAAATTTCAATCTCATTACTTTAATTATTCCACCTAAACCTATAAAAGCCGCCAAGATAATCTGTAAAATATTTATTATCATTTCCTAATTCACTCCCTAAATCATTTCAAATTTGTTGGATTTCTTCCCTACATCAACGTTGTAAAGGTTGAAAAAAAGATAACAAAAATGAAGGCTTGCTAAATATTCTTATGATTGATCAACTATGCCATTTATCACCAAGTTCACAACTTCTTCTGCTAATATTTTTGGACTACTTTTATTTTTCATTAAGCATGAAGTAATTATTTGTTCAATCATCCCGAAGATACAAACAGCTGTGATATCCATCGACAAATTTGAACGAAAATATCCGGATTGCTGTTCATACTTTAAATTGTTTGCTAATAATTCAATTATTTTTCCTTTAAAAGACTCTGAATCATGGGCAAGAATTAGACCGACTTTCGTTAAATCTGGATTATCTATAAAAAATTGAAATAATATTTCTATGGAAATTAAGATTCGTTGAGTAAGGTCTTCTTTTTCAATTTTTGGAGATAAACGTTGAGTTTCAATCAACATGTGTAACTTATTTCGAAAATCCATGACTAATTCATCAAAAATAGCATCTTTACTAGAAAAATAGAGATAAAACCCAGGCTGAGTTAGGTTTGCACGTTTAACAATGTCACTTACTTTTGTGTTATAAAATCCATGAGTAGCAAATTCATATGTTGCTGCTTCTTTAATACGTGCTTTAGTCTCTTTTCCTTTTAAACCTTTTTCTTTAACCATTTGAGCTCCCTTCATTGCTATTTTTATTACTTTAAAGTAATGTTACTCATTAATAACAATAACATATTATTGAAATATTGGAAAATAAAATACTATTAACGTATTTTACCAAAAATATTTTTCACAAAATGTAGAATGTTATATGAAACTCTCTTTTCCTTAAATAGAGTGAATTTTGCCCGTTCTATACTGTTTGACATCATTTTGGGTTAAGTTGGTCACCTTGTATTGGACTGACCCTTTCGTCTATCTTAATTCTGGCCAGCAAAAGCGGCATCTTAATAATAGGCATGATGCCTCTGCTCATCTATTCACTTGATCAGCATACCGTTTCTCCTTACTGCGCTAGTATGGCCCCAGTCTCTTAATAAAATCTGAAAACTTAATAAATACCTACCTGTTATTCAGAAAGCAAACGGATGGATGATGGTCACATTAAGGATTGTCGTATTCATAAGAAATTTTAAAGCTTATATCTACCTGCTTGTCTTCCCTTCTTCCATCCTCATTCTAATCATCTCTATTATGCAAACAAACGAATTTCGTAAATGTAAATAAGCCGATGGTTCCCTTAGTAAAGGAAAAATCGGCTTTTTTCTTTAAGCTTCTTCTAGTATTTGATTAATTATCTCCTTTTAGTCTTTTATCAATCAATGCAAGGGAGAAACTATATGATTTCTTCCTCTATTGCAAAAGGGTATGATTGATCGATAAATCGATTTTAAGGATAATTTGTTAACTAGAATGCATAAGTACTTTAATATCATTTCATCAAAAACGTTAATATCACTTTACATTTTATTTGGCGCAGATGTAGCTTTGAAATAAAGATTGATCAAAAGGACCTCCTGAACCCCCTATTAGTGAAAATAAAAAGAGTTCATTTTGAAAAAGATTAATCAAAATGGATTCTTTTCTTTTGATTTAGTTTACGGTGTTTATAAAATAGTTTAATTATTTTTAGTGATCCTTAATGATACAGATAGGTAAGGGTTTGAAATTATCGCTCCCTTTTCCCCTGTCACACCGTAGGTCCAATTTTCATCGCATACGGCCTTCCAACTAATCCAATCTATTAATTTCTATGTATAAGATGAGCATGTCTTCTTTTCAAAACCTTAGCTTTTATGTCATTCCTGCATTGTTTACGAAATTCATTTACCTTTTCTAACTGCTTTTTGTTCAATTCTAATGAGTTAAGCAGAGACTGGATTTTTACAATATCTTTTAGGTATATAAGTCGATGGACTGCTTCATGTAGCTCTACCAAATTGGCCTCACTCCTTTTAAAGGCCTATTTAAGGGTTGTATGGATATATATGTATATAATAATTCTATCATTATAAGAATCATTAGTTAAGGTTACATATTGGCTATACATACTAGTTGACTAAATTTGCTTTCTTATTTAACTAAACTGCCCCGATTGTTTAAGTACTATCATTCACAATCTCAATAGAGTAGAACCTATTGAGACACATTCAAAGTACCTCTAAATTAGGCATAATGTCTCATAAGACTTGTATCAAAATGCTTATCGTTGTAAATGCGCATTTTCCTGACTCTACCCCATAGCCATCAACCTAAAAAAACAAACTACCCCCAAAACGATAAAAGCGAGCAATTTGCACAAAGTCTTTTGAGGTGATTCCAAATTCTTAAGTTGATGGGCATGGCGTGCTACCCCAAGTTCTGCTGTTTAAAGAAAAGCGTTGAGCTCGATATTTAGCTTTTTTGTATTCTTGGGGGTACGGAAACGATTCATACGTAGTTTCTGTCACTGTTACCCTACATACTGGTGATAGTAAAAAACGTAAAATTTATGGTATTGATAAATTAACTTTTGGCATTGATCCAATTCTATTTGGGAGAAATATCAAGGATCATCCAGCGATAGAGGTAATTGATTATCAACATCTAAAATCCTCGAATAGTCCTTAGAGAATTCTTGGTTGTTAAGTTACAAACATTTTGTAACTTAACAATCCTGTTTTTAAAATCTCTATACTTATTTAAATAAAAAATAGCTAAATTACTCATTTGTTAATATATATTCTTCTGTTAAACCAATAAAAGCTTTTAAAGCAGGGGACATCCATTTGTTTTTATGCCAAAATAATTGAATTTTGGTAGTAAAATCTGACCCTCCCCAGTTTACTTTTTTAATACTACCTTCTATCATTTCTCTTTTTACAGAGATCTCTGGAAGAATGGCAATTCCAAGTCCCGCCATTACACATTTTTTAATTGCCTCTACATCTGCTAATTCTAATTTACTTCTTGGTTTTGCGCCTACCTGTGTCAATGAATTTTCAAATGCATATCTGTAATCGCATTCTTCTGTTAATAACAATCTTTGGTTATCTAGATCAAGAGGAAGGACCTCCTGTTTCTCACTTAGTGGGTTTGATGGGCAGCATACGATAGCCATTGACTCTTCTTTTAACTCTTTAACAATTAAATGAGTAGATGTTACAGGATTCATGGATAGTAACGCAACATCAATTTGGCCTTCCAATAATAAATCTAAAAAATCCTTCTCGGATATTCCTGGGCGAAATACAAGTTCAACTTTAGGATACTTTGTTTGAAAATCATTTAAGATGTTAGGAAGTCGGTAAGTACATTGTGTTTCTGATGCACATATTCTCAAGATACCACTTGGTTCATTGATCCCGCCAACAACCTCTATAGCTTCTTCTGTTAATCCCAAAATCTTGTCTGCATACTCCTGAAGAAATGCCCCAGCTTCTGTTAAAAAGACTCTTTTTCCAAGTCTTTCGAAGAGAGGAGTTCCTAACTCTTCTTCCAAAGCCAATATATTTGCAGTAATACTAGATTGGGCATAACCAAGAATTTGCGCAGTTTTAGTGAAGTTTAGTACTTTTGATGCTGTCTGAAACATGATTAGTTGTTTAATTTCCAATTCTTCAACCTCCTAAATCGGTATATCCGATCGATGTAATCAAAAAAATTCTATAGATTGATCATATCATTTTTTATATTATTTATGCAGGCGCCTGAAAGACAAACAATTAAAAATATTCAGAGGGAAAGGGCTTTGGTAGAAAGCATAGTGAATACATTAAATGATTTCCTATGAACTTATATTTTAGTCGCATTGCTAGTAGGCTTGGGGATTTACTTTACGGTTAGAATGAAATTTATGCAAATAATCTTATTAAAAGAGATTTTTCGATCCATTTTTGAAAAAGCACCTAAAACAAAAGATGGAAGCAAGGAAATTTCCTCTATGCACGTTTTTCCATTGGAACAGCAACAAGAATTGGTACGGGGAATATGGCAGGGGTTGCAATTGCCCTAACAGTAGGTGGACCGGGTGCAATTTTTTGGATGTGGTTTGCAGCTTTAGATGATTTCATCGGGCAAAGGAAGTTAGGCATCGATCCAATATTTTATGCTTCCAGTATCCCTGGTTTAAAAGGGGTTGAGTGCTGGGAGTTTGATAAACAATCTTCTAAAATAACTAAACATAATTAAGGAGTAAAAAGATATGAACTTTGAATATTATTGTAATACTAGAATGGTAATGGGTGTTGGTAAGTCTAAAGAGGTAGCTTTGATACTGGTAGATATTGTTGAGCCACATTCGACAATTATGATTGTCAGTGATCCGGGTGTAAAAAAAGCAGGATTAGTTACTCTAATAGAAAAACATTTACAAGAAGCTGGATATTCAGTTATCTTATTTGATCAAGTGTCTCAAAATCCAAGAGATAATGAATGTTTAATTGGTGCAGAAATTTTTAGAAAAGAACAAGTAACAGGCTTGATTGCAGTTGGCGGTGGAAGTCCTATGGATACAGCAAAAGCAATTGCATTGTTGGGTCCAAATGGGGGAATTCCTGAAGATTATGTGGAAGGAAAGAAAGCGTATACAAATGTGGCACCATTGGTTTGTATTCCTACAACAGCTGGAACAGGATCTGAGGTCACTCGTTCATCAGTTATCACGTTATCTTCTTCGCATAAAAAGATTACAATAAAGCATGCCTTACTCAGACCAACAGTTGCGATATTAGATCCTGCACTTACAGCCACTGTCCCTAAAGGCATAACAGCTGCGACAGGGGTTGATGCACTAGTACATGCCATTGAAGGCTATACGTGTAAACTGACAAATCCTATTTCTCAAGCTATGGGAGCAAGTGCAATGGCAACCATTGTAGAATATCTTCCAAAAGCATATGAGAATGGAGAAGATTTGGAAGCGAGATACAAGATGCAGGAAGGAAGTTTGCTGGCAGGATTATGCTTTGGATCGGCTGATGTTGCGGCAGTACATTGTTTAGCTGAAGCTCTAGGAAGTCTTTATGACACACCACATGGCATTGCCAACGCCGTATTTTTACCATATGTCATTCAATTTAATTCATCTGAAAATAAACCCCTACATGCAGAATTAGCAAGAATCATGAATTTTGCAGGAAAAAATGACTCGGCTGATGTTGCGATTAATAAATTAGTTGATCACTTATATGCATTTACAAAAAATTTAGGAATTCCAACTTTAAAAGAATTATCTTACGTCAAAGAGGAAGATTTCGATAAAATGGCGGAACTATCTGAACAAAACAACTCTACGCCAAGTAATGTCCGTGTCATTACGAAAGCTGATTACTTAGAAATCCTAAAAGCAGCTTACTAGATGGATCAAGAGCAACGTTTTCCTAGGCTCTAGATGAATCAATTTTAGGCCAATATTGGGGTTTGTCGATTGGACTCTCATTTTCTCTTATTGTTTTTAACAAATGAAAAAGGAGATTGACAATGACATGGGCGATGGATATTTTGATACTAGAATTAATTAGAGAGAAAAAAGCTGAGTTATTAAATATAGTTGAACACTATGGATTCAATCATCTTAAAACGATTCAATGTAGCCAAGAGTTAGATCACTTATTGAATCTAAATGAAAAAATAAAATACAGTTCCATGTAAGCCGAACACATAACCATTTTTCGCTTTTCTTATAGAACTAACGGGTGCGTTAGTTTATTAAGGAAGACAAAAAGATCAGCGTTTTTTATAAAAGAATAATCCAATTCTCAATAGTAGTATAAGGGCTTGTTTTGATAATCTATTTTCAAAACATGCCCTTTGTATTTATTTATCAAAGACTTCTTCAAGAATCTCGCCCTTTTCTTGAATAATGTATAAATAATTTATCTTAATTACTAATGAATGGATATCCTCAAAACGCCATGTTCCTTTAAGATTTAGTTTTAACATAAAGTGAACTTCGAAAGATAAAATATTTGACTGTCAAAACGGTTCTACTTAATTTTTGAAATGAAAAGTAGCTATATCAAGTGGTTTTGTTCCTAGAGCAAGTTTGTTTCGCATTTTATTAAACAAAGGAGTCCTGAACAACAGTGGTACCATAGCTCTTCTTAAGTGAAGAAGTAATGGGTTTTTTATTCCAATTAATTCTGCTTGAATTCTTTGGATTTGTTGTATCTGTGACACGGCTGGCCGCATTATCTCTTCGTATTGTTTTAATAAGTTCATAGATAATGGAGATTGAACCTGAGTTAATGCCTTAGTAATTACATCATGGGCTACAACGGCATCCTGGATAGCTAAACTATTACCCTGGCCGGAAAATGGAGATGCAATATGTGCTGCATCTCCAATTAGCATCAAACCGTCCTGCACCCATTGGTTTGCTGTCGCTACTTGAATATCAAGAACGGCACACTGTTTAAAGTCAAGTAAATGTTGGGGTAAATCCTCTTCTAACTCTGGGTCTACTGTAATGAGCTGCTTTTGAAAATCTTCAATTCCTTTGTTCTTAATTTCAGAATAGGTTCCTTTCTTAATAACCCAACCTACCTGAACTACATCAGGCCCTTTTGGAATATAGATCAACATGCCTTCATCCTCAATCTGGATTTGAAGAGGGTATTTCTTACCCTTTAACACTGGCATGTCAAACCAGATAAAATCAAATTTATGTTGTTCCTTCTCCAATTGTATTCCTGATAACTTTCGGATCGTGGAATAGCGACCATCTGCACCGACTACCAATCGACTTTGAATGGTCTCCTCTTCTTTTTTTTGTATAACTTTAACCCCTGCGGTGGTACTTCCTTCTTGAACCAACTCTGTTGCCTTCGCTCCACTTAAGTATGTAAAGTTATCATATTCTAAAGCCTGCTCAATTAAAAATTGGAGCAATAATGGCTGTGACATGATCAGACCATAATTGTAAGGATGAGACAAATCATCGAATCTTACAGAAAAAAGATTTTTTCCATGATCGACGAAATGGAAGGCCTCAATTTTTTCATGTTCAATTTGAAGAATATCGTTTAGCAATCCCATTTGGTCCAAAAACTTAAGTACTAACGGTTGAAAAAAATAACCCCTGAATTCTTTATCCAGCCGATTATGTCGTTCCAACAATACTGTATTCACACCACTTCGAGCCAAAAGATATCCCAAAACGCATCCACCCGGTCCAGCCCCAACAATAACAACATCAGTTTTCATATACACCTCTCCCAACTCATTCTATTAAGTGTTTACTTAATGAATTACGAAAAAAATTTTAGTTGAAAATTTTAAGAAACTGATGAACGGTAGTTTCAATATACTTTTTCTTTTGATCACCCTCATCAATATCTCGGTCATTAGTCAAAAAGTACATGACCAGGGAAGTTAAAAGGTTTCTGATTGCTGTCTTCAGGTAAAGTGAGTCTGTGTCGATTCGTTCAGATAGAAGTTGATAAAAAATGTTTACTCCTTGTTGAATGAGTTCTGCTAAACGTTCACCAACAGCGCTATTTCGCTGAGATTCACCAAAGAACATGACAATCAACTCGCCCTTAGAATGCAATAAGCTAAACAACCTATTGATTATACGAATTAAAATTTCTTCCAGTGGCTCATTTGTTCCAACATCAGTTGTCATATTACTCAATTCATGATTAAGAGTATGCCTATCGATCACAGCCCATAGTAGATCCTCTTTAGATTTAAAATAATGGTAAATTAATCCATCAGTAACATTAGCTTCTTTGGCAATGTCTTTTGTAGTACTCGCCGAATACCCCTTTTTCGAAAATATAACTAAAGCTGCATCAATTAAGTTGTTTTTGGTTTTCATTGCTTGTAATTGTCGGTTTGTTTGTTTCATTCTCTACCTCAGATTCATTAAGTGTTTACTTAGTAAAAGAGTGTATCATACTATAGCTTCTTTGCAATACATTTTATTGTCTAAAATCTCAAATTGATATTCAACAATCTGTCCCAATTGTTGAATAAAGATCAAACAGCACTCTTCAACTCCCTCAATTTAATACGATTTTCTCACAAACCCTCGCTTAATCGCAGGATTTCATCACCCTTGAATGTAAGTTCACGGTTATATGGAGTGATTTCAGGACTTGAAGATTTCGTGAAGGTATAGTGAAATAAAGGAGTTATACCACGCTCCACATTTTACTATATAATGTACATTCTCCACGCCGCCCCTGAAGGCTATTCCTCCCATGTCTCAACGGGTTAATTGCCCTCTCATTCCTTCGTCATGCCTATCCAAGGGGTGGAGTTGACGTCAAGACCCATAGCATTTAACCTATATGAAAACCGATAGGATAGTAAAAACCTAACACTTTACATAAAGAAAAAATACTCTGGAGGAATATCTCATCCCCAGAGTATTTTTACACTTACCAACTATGACTATTATTTAACGGCCTCTTTTAATTCCTTACCTGGTTTAAAGGCAGGAACTTTGGAAGCTGCAATTTGGATTTCTTCTCCTGTTTGTGGGTTTCTACCCGTACGAGCTGCTCGGTCGCGCACTTCAAATGTGCCAAATCCAACTACTTGGATTTTTTCCTCTTTAGCGAGCGTATTAAAGATCGCTTCAAACAATGCATCGACTGCTTTTTTCGCGTCTCCCTTTGTTAGTTCAGCTTGTGTTGCCACAGTATTTACTAAGTCTGTTTTGTTCATAGTCAAGCACCTTATCCTTTATTCTTATTTTATATGTAGAGACGACAACATAACATATCTTTTATATGTCTGTCACTTGGTAAGTTAGACGAAAAGGAAGCCAAATCCCTGTAATGATTACTAAGAATAGCTCCTTGGCGAAAGTCGATAATATTATGTAAACTAAAAATGAATATGATATACATAGTGATTTGTAGTCTTAAGAATTCGTCTTTTTTACAAACACCCCTAGGATTAGGCATGCTGCACAAATAACTAAAATAGCAAGTTGGCTCAAAATTCCACCTCAAATCATTCCTACAAATTTTAAAAGGACAAACATATGCTTTAAGCAACAGCTTTTTGCTTAAAACTTTACTGCTCGTTAAAATCTTTCTTTACATTCCAAAATATCTTTTTTAAGTCTTCATAAAACGCCATTGTCAAAAATACCAAAATGGTAATACCGATAGAATAGGGACCTAAGTCAATGAAAAGGCCAAAACATACGAATATAATACCTATATAGAAGCCAGGCCCTGTGAGATCATTCTCCTTTTTTTTATCCTCATAAATACTTATTTTTTTGAAATGTACAATCATTTTTAATCAGTGCATCTAATGTAATCTCATATAGTTCGCTTAACTTTATAAGATTCTCAATATCAGGATATCCCCTTATTGTTCTCCTCTTATAAACTGCCTGTCTAGATACATTCATTTCTTGAGCTAGTTCTTCTCTAGACATGTTCTTTTGTACTCTTAACTTTTGCAACTGTTCTCTCAGTTCCATATACCCCCACCTCTCAGTACCACTTTATAACAATTATGGAAAAACATCTATAAACACTTAGTAATAGTTTAAATAAAGAAAATCATAGGTAGTACAGTAGTTATTTAAGGCATTGAGCATTTCCGTAATTGTCTTTGTTTTGCCTCTTTATTTGTTACCTGCTTTTGAAGGAATTTGTTTTTAGGTTAACAAGAACAATTCTGTTATTGAATGTATTATCTGAATATTCAAGTTTACATGAACAATTAGCGTACCAAAAACGGTCGTTTATGGTTCATTAACTCCTAAACATGCCCTTTACAATAATTGGATTAATCCTGAAAAATTATTTTTTTCTTGATAATTGAAATTAAGTTATAATAATTGTATATTATGTATATAGTGTATATCAAGTACATATACAGTTTGAAAAAAGAGGGTTTCTATGAAAATAATTATTAAAAATGGTTCCGAACAACCGCTATATCAACAAATAAAGGATCAAATTAAAGGTGGAATTCTCCGTCAGGAATTAAAAGAAGGTGAAAAACTTCCGTCCATTCGTTCATTAGCAAATGATTTACATGTTAGTGTGCTTACAACAAAAAGAGTATATGACGAATTAGAAAAGGAAGGATTTATTGTAACAACCGTTGGAAAGGGTTCATTTGTAGCATCCGACAACTTAGAGATGTTGTCGGAATCTAAAAGGCACATGATTGAAAAAAAGCTCTCAGAGGCATGGCAAATGGCTAAAACTCTAGGAATAAATAAACAAGAACTTTATTTAATGATGGATATCATTTTTGAAGAGGATGATGAGTGATGACAGCTGTTTTAGATGTGAAAAACCTAAAGAAAGAGTTGGATACTTTCAGCTTAGATAACGTGGACTTTTTATTAAAAGAAGGTTGTATAACTGGTTTTATCGGAATTAATGGTTCCGGAAAAACAACAACTATAAAAACTATACTTGGACTCTATCCAAGGGACGAAGGTAGCATTAAGTTTTTTGGCAAAGAAATAGAAAAAAATGAGTACATAGTAAAGAATCGTATCGGGGTAGTTTTAGATGAAGGCTATTTTTATGAAGATATGACATTGAAAGAAATGAAAAGTATTATTGCTCCTGCATATAGGAACTGGGATGAATCTGTTTTTTTAAAGTATATCAATCGATTTAATTTGAAATTAAACCAAAAAATTGTAACCTTATCGAAAGGTATGCGAATGAAATTTGCCATTACTTTAGCTCTTTCTCATCATGCTGATTTATTGATAATGGATGAGCCAACAAGTGGTCTTGACCCATTAATTCGTAATGAGTTAATGGAGATACTTTTAGATTACATGGAAGAGGATGGAAAGAGTGTATTCTTTTCTACTCATATAACTTCTGATTTAGATAAAGTAGCTGACATGCTTATATTGATTGATAAAGGCAGAATCATATTCAACGAAAGTAAAGATGAACTACTGGATAGGCACGCTTTGGTAAAAGGAGATAATAGTTTAATCAATAAACATACAAGAAGATTATTTTTAAGTTTGCGTCAAACAGCAGTTGGCTTCGAAGGAATTACTGACAAATTAGATGTAGTACGTGAACAAATGAACGATTGTCTAATAGAGAGGCCTTCCATTGAAAATATAATGTTAGCCTATGTAAAGGAGGGATAAAAATGTTATTTCATCTTGTCAAAAAGGATTTCATTCTAGTAAAAAAATATCTATTATTTATGCTTGTTTTTGCAGTTGTTGGACCCATATTTATTTATTCAAAGTTAGGATTTGATAACGGTAGCTTTACAAGTTTTCTTATTACCGTTTTATTTACGGAATATATTTTGTTTAATATGGTTTCGATGCAAGAGGATAAATATAGGGGATCCGCACTTCTTTGTACAACCCCACATACTCGTAATGGTGTCATTAAAGCAAAATATCTATTTGTTCTTGTGATTTTTATTGGGTGTTTCCTTTTATTTAACCTTGCTGCAGCAATTGGTTCTTCTACAGGGTTAGCAAGATTAAATATTAATAGTATAGGAATAGCTCTTTTGATTATTTCTGTTTTTTTCGGAATATTAATACCTATTCAAACTAAATTTGGCTATGAAAAAACAAAGTATATCTTTTTTATTTTGATATTTTTAACTCCATTTATACTACCTACTATTATTGAATGGTACCAATCGATGAATTTTAATATCAATTTTCACTTACCACTACCTCAAACTGTAATGGTTTGGATGCCTTTTGTAATATCTATTTTTATTATCTTAATTTCAATGATTATATCAATCAAAATCTTTTCAAAGAAAAACTTATAGCTTCTTATTTTGAGGTGAATATAAATGAAAATAATTATATTTGTAATACTGTTTGCATTTTTAGTATTTGTAATTAAAAAAATTAGGGGTAAATAGAAATCCATAGTTTAATTTTGAATGGGTCTAGCAGTTGTTCTTTTTAATCATTTTGAACAAGGAAGTGGGTAATAAAAAAGTCGATTCACTTCAAGGATATCGGCTTTTTTAGATTGAAATTTGCTTAGCGTACAAAATTTCCGAAATGTTGGCTATACCCCATAGCCATCAAGCTAAGAAGAATGAATACCCCCAAAATGAAAATTTTAAGTTTCTTTTCCTAGAAACATCTTAGTTTTTCATCTTGGGGGACTTGAAAAATATTAACTTGATGGGCATGTGGTGGTACCCCTTTAATCTCATTCCAAAATTCTAAGGAATCTTTTTCACACCGGCGGTCCAGTGAATTCCTTGTCTCTTAACTTTCCCGGTTTGTCATTATGTTCAGCTTGATACGTTCATTATCATCGTCTCCTTGGTTTTAGACATTCGCAGTGCCCTTAACCTTAAGAAGGTTAGGGTTAAGTTATTAACTTAACTGTAGCTTTTAAACAAAGTTTGATCAAATTACTACAAAAAACCTTGAAAAAGAAAACCCCTTTATGGACAAGGGGTTTTCTCATCTTCGAAATTATTGTTTATGCACATTTTTATACATCGTTGATAATCCCAAGTTAGACAAATGTTTGTAAATGGTAAGGGAATGCTAAAAAAGCACTCTATATTATCAAAAACGTAGCTACTAAAATTAGTCTCTCATTTCTTATTTAAGTAATTGTTAACTATTAAAAAATAGCATATACACTTACAGTAAATGGTTCAGAAGCATTACTAGGATTTGCAATATACAATGATCTTGCTGACACTACACTTGTTCTATTACCGCTTAATACATCGTGAAAAACAACGGGATCTACACCAGCAGATACATCTTTCATAACATTAAAGCTAACAAAATCTGGATTTCCTCCACCCTCAATTTCCCACTTTAAATATTGTGTACCTGAAGGAAGGCTCTCAGTACTAAAGTTCCCACTTGAACGGTTTTTTTGTCCATCTAAAGGTTTTGGTTGAGATAATACCGTTGCTACTAATTGTTGTGCTTTTGTTTCCATTTTTATTCCCCTTTTCATAATAAAATATGTTTCATTAGGTTATAAAAATAACCAACCAAATTATAACATTTATATCAATTTAATGGAATTAATAGAATTTTATTCCATTATACTTTAACACAAAAAAGTTTTTATCTTTTAAACATTTTCATATCGAAGTCGTGAGGATCTATACATTAAAACTCTTGGGATTAGGTCAGTAGGTTTTTCTCTTAGGGGTAGCGTCACATCCCCATCAATCTAAGTTAAAACAATTCCTTCTAAAATAAAAAAACGCTATGCTTATAGTAAATAGTTTACGAGAAAGGATGGTGTTTTTTATGAATCCTATCACCTTCAGTGAACTGACACTTTTTGCACAAGAATTACAACGTTTTCTATCCCCAATAGTCCTACAAGAAACGGCCAAACAGGTGGGATTTGTACAGCGATCTAGCAAGTATCATGCAAATGGACTTATCGCCCTTTGCGTGTGGCTCTGCCAAGAAGTCGCTAGTACATCACTTACGCAATTATGTAGTCGTTTGGAGGCTTCCATGGGTGTACTAATAAGCCCAGAAGGGCTGAATCAGCGCTTTAATCCAGCAGCTGTCGCATTTCTCCGAGAAGTCTTTACTTCACTCCTAACACAAAATCTCTGTTTAAATCATTCGCTTTCTTCACACATGATTTCTGCTTTCGAACGTATTCGGATTTTAGATGCGACTGTATTTCAGCTACCTGATTCCTTCGCCACAAATTATCAAGGCTCTGGAGGGAGTAGTCATACTGCAGGGGTGAAAATCCAATTGGAATACGATTTATTAAGTGGCCAATTTTTAAACGTACAGTTAGGACCAGGAAAAAACAATGATAAAACATACGGTACAATCTGCCTTGAAACTGTAGAGAAAGGCGATTTATGTTTACGTGATCTTGGTTACTTTGATTTAGGAGACTTACAATCCATTCATGATAAAGAGGCTTATTATATTTCTCGGTTGAAGTTAAATACACGTATTTATATCAAGAACCCTGATCCAGAATTTTTCAACAATGGCACGTTAAAAAAACAAACCGAATACATCCAGCTTGATATGACACAAATGATGTCCCGTCTAACCTCTGGTGAAACACTGGAAATCACTGAAGCATACATTGGTCAAAATCAGAAGCTTCCAGCACGTGTCATTATCCATCGTTTAACCGATGATCAAACGCAAACACGCCTAAAAAACCAAGCGATTCGAGAAAAGAAGAAAGGCATTGTCATGAAGGAGAAAAGTAAGCACTTGATGGGTATGAATGTCTACATAACGAATACATCACCAGAAGAAGTTCCCACTGACTATGTTCATTCCCTCTATTCCCTGCGTTGGCAAATCGAAATTTTGTTTAAAACATAGAAGTCATTCTTTGAAATCGATGAATGCAAACCAATCAAAAAAGAACGCCTTGAGTGCCATTTATATGGCCAACTCATTGGCATTCTCCTCTGTTCTTCTACCATGTTTCAAATGCGACAGTTACTTCTTGAAAAGAAAAAGAAGGAATTGAGTGAATACAAAGCAATTTATATGATTAAAGATTACTTCCCGTTACTGTTTCAAGCGATGGCAGTTGGCACAGAAGAACTTTTGAACATTCTGCATCGCCTTTATCAGCTGCTCAAAAAGAATGGTCGTAAATGTCATCGGTATAAGAAGATGACTGTCTTGGATATTCTTGGAGTTGTATATGAAAAAACGGTGAAGGATAGACAAGCTGCCTAGCAAAAAAATAGCATTTTAATAGGCTTTTTTGTCATGTCAACTTTTTCATTACTCGTTTGTTTTAAAACAATGATCAACTCGTATCTTGTAATTTATGTTGTTAGCTTGATGGGCATGTGGCTATACCCCAAAATGATTCTAGCCGTCTTTAAATATGGCTCTTGTTGCTATTTTGACCATCCTTATAAGAGGTGTGATAAAATACTTTTTCAGGAGTCGGTTTCTCAATGATTAAAGACATCTATGAGACTTTTTCGGACTTAACTAAAGAGAAGCAAATTCAATTATTTAACCTTTTAAAAGAAGACTTCATCGATAATGAAGATGCTAATACGATAAAATCCTGTCCGATAGTTTCGTTTGACTTCCGTTGCACGGGCCACTATCTTGTCTCCTGGTTTAGCTGATTCAATGAACTGGATTGTTGTCGAGAGTCCTAATGATGTTTTGCCATAGGCATTACAGGCTACTCAAAAAGCATGATCTGCTACAGCATAAATAACCGCACCGTGAACAGTTCCATATGCATTTACCATAGTGCTTTGCACTTCTAACGTTGCTTCTGCAGTACCTGCCTCGAATTTGGTTAACTGGATGCCTAACGATTTAGCATACGGATCGTTTTTCACTTGCTCATGAATTTGTTCATAGTGTTTTTCATAAATTTGATATTCATCAATTTTCTTTTTCACTATTACCTGCCCCTTCCAATACCATTGATATCATTGATACTTTGAGTTCCTGACTATTATCAATTTAAAAAACCAATTGCACCAGCATCATGTAGACAATCGTTCCCCCCGCTATCGAGAGGAGCATCATTTTCTTCCAAACGTGAAGCAGGGCAACTACCGCCACCCCAATAAATTCAGGGATGCCATGACTTCCGGATTGTAAGCTTACATCCTTTAAACAATAAATGACCAAAAGCCCAATTACCGCGGATGGCAGCATTTTACCGAGATACTGTACATACTTCGGTGTGGGCTTACCTGATGGGAAAACGATGAAGGGAAGAAATCTTGTAAGCATTGTGCCTAAAACAACCATCGCGATTGTAATGATTTGCTGTGTTAAAGTCATTGTCATATGGTTCTCACCTCAACTTTCTCTAATGGTTTTCTAAGTAAGGTGAGTACCCCCAAAATGGCAAAAATGGCAGGGATAATGAAATTGCTTCCGCCAAAAATAATAAGACAGACAGCAGACAGGCCAAGCCCAGCGAGAGCACTATGATGGTTTTTCTCTTTCATCCATTGTTCAATGAAAATCACTACAAAGAGAGCCGTCATAACAAAATCGAGTCCTTCTGTATTGAATTTGACAAAAGAGCCAAAAATGCCGCCAATCGCTGACCCTATCACCCAATAGGAATGATTGAGCAGTGTCACGAAGAACATAAACCAGCCCTTGTCTACATCCTTCGGTACATCAACGGTACAATTGATGGAAAAAGACTCATCGCAAAGCCCAAAAATCAGATACAGCTTTTTCTTACCGGTCCCCCTATATTTATCGAGCATGGATATGCCATAAAACAAATGCCGTGCATTCACCATTAAGGTTAGAAAAAGGGCATTAATCGGATTGAACGCGACAAGCAATAAATTGGCTGCAATAAATTCCATCGATCCTGCAAATATCGTTAGGCTCATCAATATCGGGTAAATGGCACTGAACCCTAATGAATTCATAAAGATTCCATAAGCGATGCCCAAAAATAAAAAGCCTGCCAAAATGGGCGCTGTGTACGGAAAAGCCACACGAAATGCAGGTATTATTTGAGTTCGTTTTTTCATATAAATCACATCCTGGTGGGTAAATTTATTTAAACTTAACATACAAAATCCGTACAAAAAACAAGTTAATTGTATGGATTACAATTAAAATAAAATACCCCCATTTCATCAAAATGGGGGTACTGATACGTTTACCACCTTATATTCTTTTAAAGCAGACCGTTTCAATATTAGAATTCCATACAAAAAATGATATGATTGTATGGAATAAGATAGTAGAGGTGAAGTATGCCAGTAAATTCATTTGACAATTATCCAATGTCTTGGAAACCTGATAAGAATGCATTAAAGCGTCCTTTTTATAAATCTCTCGCATCATTACTTGAACAAGATATAACAAATGGTTTTTTAGCACCTGGAACCAAGTTGCCCCCTCAACGAGAATTGGCAGATTTTCTTGACTTAAACTTCACCACGATTACCCGATCCTACAAAATATGCGAGGTAAAGGGATTAATATATGCCGTTACGGGAAGCGGAACCTTTGTGGCTCCTAATGCCACTCGTTCCATAACCATTTCCGCGGATAAAACGGCAAACAGCATTGATCTTGGTTTTGTGGCATCTTTTGAGCAAACCAATGATATTGTTTCAGAAACCATTCAAAAAACCGTGAACAAAAGTTATTTGGAGCAGCTGCTGAATTACAACGATCCGACTGGTATTCCACATCAAAAAACAGCAGCTCTTAACTGGATGGAATCTTTCGGCATTCACGCAGATCAAGAGCATATAGCAATCGTTTCCGGTGCCCAAAATGCATTGGCTGTTGCCCTGGCTGCTTTATTTGAGCCTGGTAATAGAATTGCAACCGACTTATACACATATTCAAACTTTATCGAGCTGGCAAAGATGTTTCATATTAAGTTAGTGCCCATTCCCGGAGACCAGTTTGGAATGCTGCCAGATGAACTTGAAAAGCAATGTTGCCAAACAAATATTGACGGCATATTTCTGATGCCCTCTTGCAACAATCCCACCACAATCATGATGTCGGATATTCGAAAGCAAGAATTGGCTGAGGTCATCCGAAAGCATCGTTTAATTTTGATTGAGGATGATATTCATGCATTTCTGACGGCAGGCATCATCTCCGACTACAGGCAGCCGATGTTCCATTTGCTTCCGGAACAGAGCGTTTATATTTGCGGCACATCTAAGTCCATATGTTCTGGATTAAGAGTTGCCTATATGGTTTATGGGGATGCCTTTAGCGAGAAAATTTCCCAGGCCATTTTCAACATAAATGTAAAGACCTCTTCTTTTGATGCAGAGGTTATCACAGAGCTAATCCTATCAGGCAAGGCTCATGAAATTGTTTCTCATAAGAAACGGCTTGCACAGACTGCAAATGATATTTATTCGGAATATTTTCCTTTAAGAAAGGATGTCGGACATCCTCTCAGCCTTTATCGCTGGCTTCCAATTAAAGGGCATAACAATGCGTTACAGCTGGAAACGGATTTGAAAAGGCGCGGTATTCGGGTTTTTCATTCCAATCGTTTTCAAAGCGGGCAGACCACCCCTGATATGTATTTGCGTATTGCACTTTCTTCCACAAACTCATTCGATGAGTTAAAAATAGGATTAGAAATATTAAAGCAGTATCTAGGCTGATTCAAGTCTAGTTAAAAAACCATTCTAATTGATTGGATTTGCGAGACTCCTGCGAGAAAAGCGAGTCTTAGGGAGACCCCGCAGGCGCAAAAGCGCCGAGGGCGCCGCCCGCGGAATGCGAGTGCCTGGAGTGAAAATCAACGTTCAAGATTTGGTCTACAAATCTTCGGCATGGCCTTACCCCGGACCATATAAAAGAAGACTTGGTCATCCTTCATGAATTTTCACTTTTCGATATGGAATGAAACCTCATTAGATTGAAGAAATTTGCGACACTCCTGCCGAATAACTGGCTAGCCAAGACCCCACAGCCGCTTGCGGTGAGGAGGCTTGGCAGACAGTCGGCGGAAAGGGAGCGGATTTCTGAAATCAACTGTAGACAAATTCAAAGAAAATAACTGTAGGCAAACTGGCTTTCTTAGAATTTGTCTACTATCGGAGGTCCGGAATGGTTTAATGCCGATCCATGATTTTAAAACAATACTAAATTATCCTTCATGGTTTTTTACAGTAATCCTTAATGGATGGAAGAAATTTGCGACACTCCTGCCGAATAACTGGCTAGCCGAGACCCCACAGCCGCTTGCGGTGAGGAGGCTTGGCAGGCAGTCGGCGGAAAGGGAGCGGATTTCTGAAATCAACTGTAGACAAATTCAAAGAAAATAACTGTAGGCAAACTGGCTTTCTTAGAATTTGTCTACT
>NZ_JBIWEU010000003.1:377891-472425 GCF_044762675.1 Peribacillus sp. NPDC096448
TAAAGTAATCCTTAATGGATGGAAGAAATTTGCGACACTCCTGCCGAATAACTGGCTAGCCGAGACCCCACAGCCGCTTGCGGTGAGGAGGCTTGGCAGACAGTCGGCGGAAAGGGAGCGGATTTCTGAAATCAACTCCGAACGTTTTTTAATAATGGCAGACAGGCTCAATTATCTACTGTTGAAGCCCGACCAATAAAGGTCGGGCTATTTTATGCTTTTTTAGCAGAAGTCGCTCATTCCCGCCTTAAAAACAACTACATCCAACAATGATTAAGAGTATAAACAAAACGACTATTAAGGCGAAACCTCCACCAAAACCAAACCCGCGGTCAAAACCCTGTTCACAACCTGACATATATAAACATCTCCTTATTTTTAATGAGGAATAAATGGGCTATATCATCTTATGCTCCAATCAGGAAAATGACAGCAACAGTCTCCATCTCCAATTTGGTAAAGTTACATTTTTAATTTGACATTCACGAATCAGTTATCCATGTTTAACCTCTGCAATATTATTTGAACTGGACAACATTAATAAACATAAGATGGAAAATACAATTTCATTCATTTCGATCCTAAATGATAACTATAAAATGTACTGAAAGAGGAGATGTTTTTTTGTATCCGAATGATTATTATTATCGAGTAAATAACTGGGAACCTATTTTATATATGTTGCACCAAAGTTTATATGCTGAAGAAATGGTATGTGCTATGAGCAGTGAGCTTTTCCATATACCAGAAACCAAAGATTTAAAAGGAAATCGCGAGATGCATAACCATCTAATCCCCGCATCATATCACCGTGTAACCGCAGTAGGGTCAGCCCAAAGGCTAAAAAATGGTGAGCAACAGCAAACCATTGTAGAAACAATGACAGCTTGTATAGTGAATGCTGAAACCCAAGATAAAAAAGTACGTGAAGGATTAAAGATAATGGAGGAAAATGCAAGCCCTAATTATATTGCCTTCATTAAAGTGATTATCAAATGGCAAGAACAAGCAGAATCCTACTTAAATCAAGCAAAAGAAGCTTTACGATCTATGGGGGTTTCATTTCCTGTTGTAAGTGAACAGCAGAATTATTAAGATATTATGATTCTACAAAAATTCATTCCAAAGGTTATATTCCCCCACCTTCGCTTGACCGAACTGTAAGAAGTTCGGTTTTTTCTGTATAAGCGAAGCTCTCACCACCTTCACTACTTTTAAAACTTCAAACACATAAGAAAAAGCTGCCTTTAAAGACAGCTCCAATCATAAGCAAAACTCCATTATAAAGTGAATGTCCCACCATGATAACAATAATAATTTTCAGCTTTTAGATCTTTAATCTTTCTTAAAGACTGTTCTGCTTTCTCGACATTTAAACAAAAGTGTGGATTAGCAATCACCAATTCATGATTCTCTTTAACAGCTGCGTCACCTGCTATTACACTTTTTAAACTTGGAAAATATAATGAAATATGACCTGAAGTATGCCCTGGCGTTGCTACTACTCTACATTCGTTATCCAAAATCCAATCACCATCATGTACCTTTTCATCAATTGAAACATGCTTCAAATTCTTTAATTGTTGTATAAACCATTTACCGAATTCAATTTCTTGAATCGGCATATTTTCCAGCATTTCTTCGGCTTGAACCAATCTCTCTGACTTCATTTCACCACTAATATATTTTGACTCCACTTCACTGGCGATCATGTTAATCAAAGGATACTTTTCCTTGAAATCATATAAGGAACCTATATGATCAATATCATAATGGGTAATGATTATATTCTTTAAATTCTTCATGTCATAACCATTTTTAAAAATTTCATTTTCAATGAAAGGTAAAAATTCAGGATACCCTGTATCGACCAAGGTTAGTTGATTCTTTGAAATAATCAAGCTAGGATTAATGTGATTTTTTTGTCCATTAAATTCAAATTCAATTGGCAGTTCTATTATCCTCATTTTCCTCCTCCACACCTCCCGTTTATTCTATATATTCTTCAACTATTTATTTTAACCTGCCCCTTTAATTGCAAGGTTGCCGAAAACAACCTAGTTATTGAATTAACGCACCTTAATTGAAGAAAGAAGCTATAATTAAAATATTCAATGTATCGAAAGGAAGGTAAGGATGTTGGTAAATCAAGATTTAGAGAAGATTCTTAAAAGATTTGAAGCACTCGAAACTAATGAGATTGAAAAATCATTTAAGGGTGAAAAAGAGGAAAAGATGTCCGTTTTTTTTCATCTGTTTTCCAAAGAGGAATTTGAAGAAGGACAACTAGGATATAGAGAAGATGAGGAAGGCAACTCCTTTGTAGGCAATGACGAAGGAGATTGGAAAGAAAGTTGGTTTGTTATTGGTTACGATGAAGATTTAGGTGACCCAATATTTGTCGATATACATAATAAAAATTATCCTGTTCTGATTGCTGAACATGGTATGGGCGAATGGGAACCATCTGTATTATATGATTCCTTGGAAGAATTCTTAAAGGATATTAAATAAAGAGGGGGATGCCCCCTTTATCGCCTAAAAAAAGAGTTGTTTTAACTAAAACAATTAATCCATTAAGAAACCCAGTATGGAAACAACGAAAAGAAATGATGAGACAACAGCCACCCCAAAAAGCCTCCTTTTCTCTCTTTTTGGGGTTCCTCTAATCCCGTTATTAACAAAATTGCCGCCAGAAAAAACATAGAATACGGCATCAACTAAAAATTTCCGGTAATTAGCTGATAGGCTGATAAGGCAACTACAATTATTACCAAGATGATTTTAACTATTTTCAAGAATATATTTCTCCTTAAATACAATTTATCATACCCTTTAACACTTTTTCGTTTGTGTGGAAATTGGAAATTCCTTCATTCAATAATCCTTTTTCATTGCAAATCTTGCTATCGGCTATGCGATCATGCTCACTTCTTGTTCACCTATTAAACGAGAAGAACTTATGCATGATCATAGCGTTCAGATAGCTTCTTTTTATGGGCATTGAACACTTCTTCCAAGGGGATTTTGTACTTGTTCGCAATCACAATCAAGTTTCCTAACACATCTCCCAACTCTTCGGTTAGCTCCTGTATGTTCTCTTCAAACGAACCGATAACTTCATCAGGTCTATCCCTGCCAATCTCAAGGGAGCGAATGGCTCGTGCAACCTCGCCGGTTTCTTCTGCCAAAAAGCCAATGCGAATGAAAATGTCCAATTCTGACCACCCGCGTGCTTCATAATAATCTTTTACCCATTGTTGAAATTCAGTAACGTCCATATTCATCCACCTTTCATTAGATCATTCAAGTTTAACAAATCCCCTTGAATTTTGTATGATAAGAAAGGAAGATTACTGAAAAATGGGAGATGTGATATTTTGAAAAGTCTAGCTGTATTTTGTGGATCAAGCAAAGGTGCATCTGCTGTCTATGCAGAAGAGGCTAAAAAACTGGGTGCGGAATTGGCAAGGCGTAATATTACCCTTGTTTACGGAGGCTCCAGTGTAGGGATCATGGGTGCAGTTGCAGATTCCGTTTTGGAAGCAGGAGGAAATGTAATTGGAGTGATGCCAGATTTTCTAGAAAAAAAGGAAATAGCACATAAGAATTTAACCGAACTGATCGTCGTGGAATCCATGCATGAAAGAAAAGCAAAAATGGCTGAGCTTGCAGATGGGTTCATGGCCTTGCCAGGCGGGCCTGGAACATTGGAAGAATTCTTTGAGATTTTCACTTGGGCTCAGCTTGGTCTTCATCAAAAACCTTGCGGACTCTTAAATATCAATCACTATTATGATCCTTTGGTCGCTTTATTCAACCATATGTCCGACGAACAGTTCCTGCATGAAAAATTCCGTTCCATGGCGCTGGTAGATGTTGAACCAAATGGACTTCTTGATCAATTCATTACATATGAACCGCCAACCGTAAAAACTTTCATTACCGAAAAACAAACCTGATCATTAAAAAACAACCGGCCAAGATCATAATGACCTTGGCCGGTTTTGATAAACTGCAGGTTAGGTAAATATCTGGTTTAAATAATCTCCATGCCCTTTGATAAGTTGCACTTCATGTTCGGATGAAATCCAGAAGAAATGGAATGTCAGCCCCTCTTCATCTCCTCCACCAGTCGGCTGATGTTCCCATTCATCAGGAACATTCGATACACTTATTCGATAAAAATATCTATTATGTATGGCACCATCAGCGTTCTCCCAAAAATCTACTGCCATTAATTTCTCCACATGAAAATTTTCCAGACCTGTTTCTTCTTTCATTTCCCTAAGCACTGCTTGGTAAGCATCTTCTTGAGGCTTCACTGTTCCCTTGGGTATCTGTATACCGGCTTCCCTAATGGGATGTCGAAAAACCAATACCTGTGTTTCTCCATTATTGATTCTTGTCACATACCCGTAAGCTTTTTTTATCGGTATCACCATCATTCCCCCGTTAATCACCAAAAGCAAAAATGAGCTCTGTCTCGCATACAGTTTCCCCCTCGACAGTAGCCCTTCCTTTTCCTTTACCGATAGGACCTTTCAAGCGAGTAATCTCTACTTCTAAACGTAATTGGTCCCCTGGTCTTACTTGCCTTTTAAAACGACATCCATCAATCCCAGCCAAAAGCCCGATCCGCCCTTTATTTTCTTCTTTTGTAAGCATGACAACAGCACTTACCTGTGCTAATGCCTCCACGATCAATACACCTGGCATCACTGGGTAATTGGGAAAGTGACCAGTAAAAAACTCTTCATTTGCCGTTACATTTTTAATGGCCACCGCCCTCTTTCCTTCTTCCAATTCCAAAACTCTATCAACTAAAAGAAATGGATAGCGATGCCTGATAATGTCTTTGATTTCTTGAATATCAATCAATATAAGTCCCCCCATTGCTATGGATTGCTTTCACTTTATTTTACCATCAATATCACCATATGGTTATTTTTGTATTTTAAAAAAAGGCTGCCTGAGCAACCCTGTTTTTTGATTCCGCTTACAAATCCTTTGACTTTTTTTCCATCGATTTAGTTAACGGGGATAGAACCATTTGTTCATACCTCTCATATCCCCCTAATAATTTATGAAACAAGCTTATTTTAGGAACAACAAGGTAAACCGCCAATCCTGAAATGGTGCTCAGTATAGCTCCTGCCAGCACATCCGCTGGAAAGTGCACACCTACCCAAATACGGGAAATGCCAACAAGGAATGCCAGCATGATCCATAACAACCACCATCCTCTTTTGAAAAGCCAAAAAGATACACAAAACGAGAAAAACAAGATGGTATGGTCGCTTGGAAATGAATTATCCACTGCTTTCTCAATTAACTTATTAACATTGGTCAATTCGGCAAATGGCTGATTATTCGAATGCAATCTCCCTGCCATTTTTCCCATCATTTCAGCTATTACAAACGTAATCATCCCACAAACAACCATCATCCTGCTCTGTTCATTTCGAGTGAACCATATTACGATGACTGCCAAAGCTAATAAAAATACCATGTACTCGGCAATGAAAATGGCAGAAGGGTTTAAATAATCGTACTGTTTCCCTAAGTCATTGATCATTCTGAATACATTGATATTCAACTCAAAAAAGTCCATTTCATATCCAACCTTCCTCTTTTTCTTACATATTATAGAGAAAGGAAATAAATCTCCATCGTTCTTCCTAACAATTCAATCCATTATCTTACATTTTCGTCACATGCATGTTGGTTCTATGCGGTTTCGCTAGACTTATAAAATCTTCTTGTATATTCCCTAAACTTTCTATATAATCCATAGAAAAATACGGAGGTTAGTCAAATGAATAATGATAGGAACTCTGTTCTAATTCATGAAAACCAGGAAAATGTTTGGAATGCGATTACGAATGATGAAATCATTTCTAAATGGTATGCCCCGGGTTCAAAATGGAATATTCCTAAACTCAAGGTTGGAGAGAAGGCCATCTTCGTATTAATGCCTAGTGCACATAACAATCTTAAAGAGAATGAAAGCATCCCAATGAGCTTTACAATCCAAGAAATAATCCCTTACGAAAGGTTTTCTTATTCCTCGGATTCGGATAAACTCGTTTTCACTTTTGAAATATTCCCAGAATCTGAAGGCACTGGAGTATCCATTAACATGGACGGATATGAACTTAGTTTGGCTAACTTAAAAGCATTTTTAGAAGGAAAAGAACTTCCCTATACCTAATGATCCATTGGAAAGAGACTCTAGTTCATTCACATGTTTATAAATAAATCGATGCTATACCCTTTTGGATATAGAGTCTTTAGAAACTAAAGACGTCTGTATTTATAATGGAAGAAATTCGTATAAGGAGGTAAAAAATGTTGAACATACAGAAAAAGTCCGATACTGTCATCATTGTCATTCACGAAATATATGGTCTGAACCAACATATGCAGGGTTATTGTGAGTTATTATCAAAACAGGGTTTTGATGTGATCTGTCCGGATTTGTTAGAACGTGAAGTGCCATATGATTATTCCCAAGAGGATGCTGCTTATCGACATTTTATGGAGAACGTAGGTTTCACGGGTGCTTTATATAAGATAAAGGATATATTATCGGATATAAAAGATGAATACCAAAAGATTTTCATCCTTGGATTCAGTGCAGGGGCAACTGTAGCTTGGCTGTGCAGTGAGGAAGAATGTGTCGATGGAATAGTTGGTTACTACGGTTCGCGTATTAGGAATTATGCAGAATTGGCGCCACGATGCCCTGCACTGCTATTTTTCCCGCTAGAAGAGCCATCATTTAATGTCGACGAGTTAATTTCAGCTTTAGAAAGAAAGAATGTCGAAGTTCATAAATTCATGGGAGTACACGGATTCAGTGACCCTTACAATTCAAAATATCATGTAGAATCTGCACAAGCAGCCGTTAGCAAAATGATGGAATTTTTTATGATGAATTAAGTTTTGTATTGACCCAATGTATCGAACCCGCATCACTATGGGGGTGACAGTCATTTTGAACCTTTTTATATT
The DNA here is from genome assembly GCF_044762675.1 of Peribacillus sp. NPDC096448. NCBI lineage: Bacteria > Bacillati > Bacillota > Bacilli > Caryophanales > Bacillaceae > Peribacillus > Peribacillus sp. NPDC096448. The sequence continues at coordinate 384,909 of NZ_JBIWEU010000003.1, forward strand.
CTGTTTCCAATTCTTTTAAAGTTAACTTCATAAGCTGTTCCACAGTTTTATTTACAGTATGGATCATAAGCTTATAGATTAATTCCTTCCGCCTTTCTTCCATGCCCTTCCTCATTTTGCCCTCTCCTTTTATTCTGACATTATATGAAATGTATCCTTAGACAGGGGGAATGATCGTCGGATTCCTTCTCCTCGATTTTACTTATTTTAATATATTCATTCTCCAAATCGGTTAAGGTTAATTCAAATAGATGGATGTCATTCTTTTTATATACTCCCTTGTTAATCAACTTGTTGATCAGGTAGTTTCTTTTTTTCTCAATGGCTTTACGTAATAATATCCCCATGATAAATCCTCCTTTTTTAATATGTATTGAAAGATAATCTTTCGACTTGCCCATTCACAAAAAAACCGGAGACACCTCTTTACATGAAAGAAAAGTCTCCGGTTTTCCGGTCAGTTAACCTATAATTCATATCTTATTACTTGGTATTGTTGTTTTTATAATACTAACTCTATGCTCCGTAGTCAACTGTTTTTTTCCTGCATCTTATTTATTTTTGCTTCGCTTCATGAAATGCCGCTTTCACTTGATCCAACAGGTCTTTATCCGAAATCAATTTATAACCTGTAAGTGCCAGAGCTTTTGCTCCGGTCAGGATGGCCTTGTCTCCAGCAGGGGATTTGGCACAGTCGCGGAATTCATTCGTATGGGCAATCAACTCATCATGTCCAATTTTTATATAAGGATGTGCTGTCGGCACTACATGGCTTACATTACCTGCATCCGTCGAGCCAAAGCCACTCTCTTTTCGAGGAGCCACCGCTTCCCCTAATTGAGCTAGTTCTTCTTTTAGCAGTTCATCCAGAACTGGATTAATGACAAAATCGAGCACTTCATTTTGGAAACGTTCAACCTTAACCGTGCTTCCTGTGGCAAGTGCTGCCCCATCAGCAACAGCACGTATTTTATTGGATACTTCTTGGCAAAGTTTCCATGTTGTTGCTCTAATGTAAAATCTGGCGGAAGCATATTCAGGAATGATGTTAGGCGCTTCCCCGCCATTGGTGATTATTCCGTGAATTTTGACCTCGGTCGGGAGCTGTTGACGCAAAGCATTAATGCCATTGAACAGCTGAATCACCCCGTCAAGTGCATTCACGCCTTCTTCAGGTGCAGCTGCTGCATGTGCTGACTTCCCGTAAAAATGAAAATCAAGGGGGTCGACAGCCAAAAACGGACTTGTTACACCCGTTTTGCCGGCAGGATGGATAAGGATGGCCGCATCCACCCCATCAAATAGACCGTGCTTCACAAAGCTGCCTTTTGCACTTCCATTCGGCCCGCCCTCTTCAGCCGGTGTTCCGAAAACGATCACCTCTCCGCCGGTTTCCTCCAGCACTTGAGCCAGGGAAATGCCTGCTGCAACACTCGTTGTGCCAATGATATTATGGCCGCAAGCATGGCCTAAACCCGGCAATGCATCATACTCTGCTAAAAAGGCAATTGTGGGTCCTTTCTTTGAAGAGGTTTTTTTGGCGATGAATCCTGTTTCATGCCCGGCTATATTGCGGGTCACTTCAAATCCTTCATTTCGAAGTATTCCGGTTAATGTATCCGAAGCGAAGAACTCTTGATTCCCAATTTCAGGTTTGGCATGAATGGCTTGACTCGTTTTGATATATAATTCGGAATGAAGGTCGATATGATCTTCAATGATCTGCTTATGCTGCTTCAGCACCAATTCGCTCGCCATACTCTTAATCTCCCCTTTTTCTTGAATACATCCATTACTTTTCATTAGCTGGTTTTGTCCAAGCATCCTGGTAATTCACTAATTCATCTACAGAAACATAGGCAGGAATGGTGTTGCCTTTAAACGTTTTTTCAATGAACGTTTCCACTTCTTTCGATTGATAAAGCTCCACTAATTTTTGCAGCTCAGGACGATCTGCATTACCCTTTTTAACTGCAATGATATTAATATATGGTTTCGCCGTTTTACTTTCATGGAATAATGAATCTTTCAAAGTAAGGCCTGCTTCGACGGCAAAGTTATTATTGATGGCTGAAGCATCGGCATCATCCAATAGACGGGGTGTATTGCCGGCAGCAACAGGTTGGATTTTCAAGTTTTTCGGATTTTCCTTAATGATTTCCAATGATCCCGATCCATTGAATTCCTCTTTCAATGTAATCAATCCAGCTTCCTGAAGGAGGAGCAGTGCACGGCCAAAGTTTGTTGCTTCATTCGGAACGGCTACCGTAGCACCATCCGGAAGATCTTTGAGACTTTTATGTTTTTTTGAATAAAGGCCCATAGGTGCAATGACAGTCGACCCGATGGCCTCCAATTTTAGATTTTGATCTTGAACGAATTCATCGAAATAGGCGACCGTCTGGAATGAATTGGCATCAATTTCACCTTCGCTTAACGCAAGGTTCGGTTGGATATAATCATTGAAAGTGACCAGTTCGATATTAAGCCCTTCCTCTTTCGCTAAGTCGACAATGTATTCCCATGTTCTCGTATCCCCGCTGCTGACACCGACTTTCACGGTTTTCACATCATCCGAACTCCCTGATGCACCCTCATTGTTCCCGCATGCTGCAGCCACGGTGGCCAATGCCAATACCATGATCGTTAATAAGATTTTTTTCATTTTTCCTACCTCCTGTTATTTTTATCTTCTTCTGATTTTTCTTGAAACAAAGTTCCCGGTGGATTGCAGTAATTGAACGATGATCACGAGCGCCGCCACTGTGACGATCATCGTCATCGTATCGAACCTTTGATAACCGTAAGCCAAAGCTAAATCCCCGACCCCGCCTGCACCGACGGCACCTGCCATCGCCGTAGATCCAACAAGCCCGATTGTCGCTGTTGTAAATGTAAGGATCAACGAGCTAAGTCCCTCGGGAATCAAAAAACGATAAATGATTTGCCATGTTGTCGCCCCCATCGCCTGAGCCGCCTCGATAATCCCTTTGTCCACTTCCAACAGCGAGTTTTCCACTAGCCGGGCAATATAAGGAGCCGCGTAAAAGATAAGCGGAACAATGGCCGCATTCGTTCCGATCGCACTGCCGACAATCATTCTTGTAAGCGGAATAACTGCTACAAGCAAGATGATGAAAGGAACCGACCGCAGTATATTGATGATCGGGTTCAATATATTAAAGATCCATTTATTCTCCAGGATGTGACCCTTTCTTGTAATGACAAGCAGGATACCGAGCGGAAGCCCAATCAATCCGGAAAATACCAATGAGATGGCTACCATATAAAGTGTGTCACCGAAAGCTGTCAACAGCTGGTCTGCCGTTATTTCCATTCCCCAAAGCGTATTACCCATTTATCTGCACCTCCTGGACGAGAATCCCCTCATTTTTAATATATTGATAAGCCTTGTCCACCTCATTTTTGTTCCCGGTCACTTCGATGATCAAATTCCCGAAAGGCGTTTCCTGAATTTCAGAAATATTGGCTGATAAGACACTTAAATGAACATCATATTTCTTAGAGATGGTTGAAAGTAAAGGAGTACCCGAAGTAGTCCCAATAAAATTAATTTTCCAAATAATCGGGATGTGAGACCCTATGCTTTTTAAGAAACTTTGTGGAATCTCATCATGTATGACCGTTCTCACGAAGTTTTTTGCAATATCCGTTTGCGGCTTGGCGAAAACTTCGAAAACCGAACCTTGTTCAACGACACATCCGCCCTCCATGACCGCTACCTTATTGCAAATTTCCCGAATTACAGACATCTCATGAGTGATTAGCAGGATGGTGATATTGTATTCTTTATTAATTTTCTTTAAGAGCTGCAGAACGGCACTCGTTGTTTGTGGATCCAATGCCGACGTAGCTTCATCACACAATAAGATCGATGGATTCGTAGCCAATGCCCTTGCAATGCCGATACGCTGCTTTTGACCGCCGGATAATTGTTCAGGATAACTATTTGCTTTGCTCGATAAGCCAACGAACTCCAACAGCTCGCCTACCCGGTTTTTGATTTCCTTAGCCGGAGTTCCCGATAAAACCAGCGGCATGGCAATATTATCAAAAACAGTCTTTGAGTTAAGCAAGTTGAAATGCTGAAAGATCATCCCGATTTTTTTCTTTTCAGCCCGTAATTCCTTCGGGCTTAATTTGGTCAAATCCTTGCCCCCAACAATCACCGAACCATCTGAAGGTTGTTCAAGCAAATTGACCAGCCTGATCAACGTACTCTTCCCGGCCCCGCTATAACCGACTACCCCGAATATATCCCCCTTTTCCACTGTCAAATTAATGCCCTTCAAAGCCTCGACAGTCTGTTTCTTTGTTTGATAAACCTTTTTAACATCTTGAAACTCAATCATCCAATCTCCCCCCATGCTGTTTATTTGTACGAATTCATTATCCAGAGAGAAGAGCTTTGCAACGTTTCATAATGATAGGTTAAATTCCGCCAAACTCACGAGTAATTGCGCGAAACTCATGAGTAACTGCACCAATTCTCCAATAACCATATACATTTTGAATAAACAAAAGAGGCCTCTTCCGTCGTCAGACAGAAGAGGCCTCTTTAGACATAAAAAAAGAGTAAACTCTTAAATTAATTATCTAAGAAAAGCTCCTTCTTATCTTTCAAACTTTCGTCCGTTGGAATTAGCACAGTATTTTTACAAAAGTAAAAACCCGCTGCCGAGGTATCATAGGGCCAAGTCCCTCCACATCTCTTGATAAGAATTAACGTTATATTTAATTATGTCCTTCACTATATATTCTAATTTCTCTAAAGTCAACCATATTTTTCATCGCTATAAATAGTTTCACAGTATAGTGAATCGATACTTTTTAATTATATTAATATAATTTATTTTTTCTATTTTTATAGTGATTTGCTCATTCTCCATACGGGATATATTTCATTTTCTTCCCTTATCTTCATCATGCCTGAATTCGTATATAAAGAAACCGCCCTTTGGTTATCCGGAGAAACCCTTAAATGATATTCGGATACATTAAATTGCCTGAAAAAGCTTTCTGCGTAGCGAACCAATTCCTTGCCAAGGCCTTTACTGCGGTATTCGGGAATAAGATAAAAGAGATTCACATAGCCAATCTCAGTTCCTTCATACTCCCGAATTTGAAGTTCCATTTGTCCAATCGGTTCTTGATCCTTTTCAATGATCACCTGTCCATCCGGAAATTTGCGGACCCGTTCTTCCATTCGTTGCAAATATGTATTTTCATCTCCAAAACCAGCTTCAGATCCAAAACTTACAACATAGGAATCTGTTCCGGAATTTAACGATAATATCTTTATCTTTGTCCGTATCCATGGTACGAAAGATCAACTTCATCCCCCTCTATCATTTTAGTGAAATAGTTTCCAAGCAGTCAAAACTCATTAAATAAAAGGCTTAAAGGGACCCTTTTGTTTTTGTGCCTTGATGAAAAAACATTTGCCATCTTCCATCCGTACATTTCCAAATTGAACTTCTTAAGGTATGTTCCAACTTATCTTCATCAAAAATTCGATATGTAGTTAACACGGTATCATCAGACAATGGATGCAACTCAAATTGACTTAGTGTCATGTTCACAGCTCCGGCTCCCTCTTGCCCCATAAAATCGCTTTTAGACCATATGTTACCCGAACTGCCGAACTCAAAGAAATCATCTTTCAATAATGATGAAAGCTCTTCTGGAGATGTACGAACTTCAGACTTTAACAATTTCTCCTCCAGCTGATACAAATGCTCTTTTAACAATGAACTGTCCATCCATCTTGTCCTCCTTTTTCGACCATTTCCCCCGAAGCAAGGAAATTGGAAAATCGTGAATAATTAATACGTAGATTTTCAGTAATTCGTGAACCATGCGGTTAAAGGTTTTTTATCCAGCTGCTTGCTGATTAGCAGCTGGATAATAGTTGCGATCAGCGGCATTTTTTCGTTTTTAACCGTTTTTGCCGTCCCCATTTTCTTATTAATATTTTTAGCTGGCTGACTTTGTTTACATATTTCCAAGATACTGGATTCACAACGGATTTTCTAGGTGTTAAGAACAATTTATCATTTCCCGCCAGAAGACTCCCTCTTCAAGCGTGTGAAGGGCGAGAGACCAACGGTAAGGGGGTGATGAATGGCGGTTGGCCTAAGCCAAAGTATTCTTTGACAAACGTACGTTCCTTGGTTGATACTACCTATAAGGGGGTGAAACCAATGGTAAACAAAGCTTATAAATTCCGAATCTACCCAACGAAAGAACAACTAGTTCTCATCAATAAAACGATCGGCTGCTCCCGTTTTGTCTATAACTTCTTTTTAGGCAAACAAAAGGAGAAAGATGCCTACTGGTATATCTGTGAAGAAATGAAGCAGAACGGCCAATTACCCTCTAATGAATGGAAAGATTCTTTTCTGAATAAATACGCAACAATCAAAGAACTTCCAGCTTTAAAGAAAGAGTGTTCTTTCCTGAAAGAAGTAGACAGTATAGCCTTACAGAAATCGGTGGAAAATCTAGCAGATTCCTATAGTCGATATTATAAAAAGCAAAACAAGTCACCACGCTTCAAATCGAAAAAGAATCCGGTCCAGTCCTACACGACTAAACATACGAATGGAAATATAGAAATGATTGGAAATAGGATCAAATTGCCCAAACTCGGTTTCGTTCGTTTTGCTAAAAGCCGCGAAGTCGAGGGGCGAATCATCAATGCCACAATCAGGCGGAACCCTTCGGGGAGGTATTTCATTTCCGTTTTAGCCAAAACCGATGTACAAATACTTCCTAAAACGAATCGTTCGTGCGGTGTAGATCTTGGTTTGAAGAACCTTGCGATTCTCTCAGATGGTACGGTCTATCAAAACCCAAAATTCTTCCGGACGGTCGAAAAAAAATTGGCCAAAGCACAACGGATTCTTTCAAGGCGACAAGAAATAGCCTTGAATCAAAACAAACCATTGGCTGAAGCCAAAAACTATCAAAAACAAAAACGAAAAGTGGCCATCCTACACGAAAAAATTTCAAATGCCCGAATGGATTACTTACATAAAGTCTCAACCGAAATCATCAAAAACCACGATGTTATTGGAATGGAAGACTTGCAAGTGTCCAATATGATGAAAGATCACAAACTAGCTAAAGCGATTAGTGAAGTATCTTGGTACCAATTCAAAACAATGTTGGAATACAAAGCAAAATGGTATGGTAAACAAATCGTGACCGTATCTAAAACGTTTGCTTCTAGCCAATTGTGTTCTAGCTGCGGGTACCAAAATAAAGACGTTAAACATCTGAATCTTCTTGAATGGGATTGTCCTTCTTGTTCTACTCACCACGATCGAGATATTAACGCAGGACTCAATCTAATGAACGAAGCCATAAGGCTTCTAACCGTAGGAACTACGGGGATAGCCTAATTAAAAATTGGCCGATAGGCTAATGTTCTTAGGAATCCTCCACTTCAATCAGACTGTAAGGTCGATAAGTGGCGGGTTGTTCAATCCATAATACTAGCGGCAATTCCTTTTTGGTTGCCATTCGATACATCAAAATAATTACTCCCAAACCCATAAAAAAGAAGCTGCAAATGGCAGCTCCTTCTTCTGTGCATCCGTTTGTTTCCCCATCAGCGTTATCTTGATAGGGTACCTTGCAGACGATTGGTTTCGGCGATTACTTTTTCTTCATCGATCGTTAAGCAGCCGCCGTCTTTCACGACCATTTTGCCATCAATGTATACATCGCATACGTCATTTCCGCGTGCTGCATAAAGCAGGTGCGAATAGGCTTCACTCAGTGGCTGGAGGTGTTCTTTGTCATATGGGTAAATGGTGATGAAATCTGCTTTTTTACCAGCTTCCAGTGATCCTGTATGACCCATGCCTATCGCTTCCGCGCCCATTCTTGTGGCCATGGCGAGTGCTGTTTGGGCAGGGAATTTAGTGGCATCCTTATACATTCCTTTTTGCAGTAATGCAGCTGTCCTCATTTCTTCGAACATATCGAAGTTGTTATTGGAGGCGACGCCGTCTGTTGCCACTCCCACTTTAATGCCTGCATCAAGAAGGCTGACGACATCTGCTATTCCCGATCCGAGCTTCAGGTTACTGATTGGATTATGGGCAACGCGAACATCATGCTGTTTTAGGATCGCCCGTTCTTCATCATTAAGGACTACACCATGTGCCATCACGGTAGGCTGATCGAACAGGCCTAGACGGCGAAGGTGCTCGACAGGACGGGATCCGTAACGTTTTTCGATGTCGAGGATTTCAAAGTCCGTTTCCGATACGTGGATGTGCACCATCAAATCATTCTCTTTTGCAATCCGTGCACTTTCCATGATCGCTTCAGGTGTGCAGGCATATGGGCTATGTGGTGCGACCATGGTAGTCAGGCGGCCATCGGCAAACGTTTTATAGTTTTTTGAAAACTGCTCAGCCCCCATGAGGTTCGCTTTTTGGTCTTTTTCGGTACCCAAGCTGAAGATCGTGTAGGAAAAGGCTCCGCGCATTCCTGTTTCGCCTATCGTCTCCATGACAGCACCCGCATCTATTCCATTAGGATTGAACATATCCGAAAATGTCGTGGTTCCTGATTTCATCATTTCCATAATGCCAAGCTGTGAACTCACAGATGCGATTTCCGTTGTAAACTGGCTTTCAATCGGCCATATTTTCGTTTCAAGCCATGGCTTCAGCAGCATATCGTCCCCGATACCGCGTAAAAGGGTCATTACAATATGCGAATGGGCATTCACAAGGCCTGGCATGATCCATTTCCCGCCAAGGTTGACCACATGATCTGCATCTGCCAATTGTTGTTCATCATGCTGGCCGATGTAGGATATCGTATGATCTTGTACAATCATCATGCCGTTTTCAAAGATTTGGTTTTCCTTGTCCATAGTAAAAAATGTAGCATTCACATATATTGTTTTCATAAGTATTTCCTCCAAAGTCGTATCAGTATCAACATGTCCTATTCCGCATTCTAAACTAGCACCTTACAGGTAATCAAGTAATTCCATATTATCAGGGGCCATTTCCATTTACCTTAGGAACCTATTGGAAGAGCTTCAAGATTAATGCCTCCTTCAATTAAGTGGTTACCCTTTGCAAAATCAGCTGCTTAAAAAAATCTTCACTTTATTGTTCGTGACATTAATCGCTTCTTTAACATCTTGAAGGCTGTAGGAGGAATCCGGCATCCTGAACTTCAACTTTTCATCAGCAATGAACCCCATCAAAAGGTTAAACGTTTCATGCCAAGTTTGAACGGAAGCTTGCTGATTCCAATGCCGCAGATGAAACATTTTAACATCCACTTTTGTCCTTTGTGAAATTTCCGCCCAATTCACAGACTGTCCTGATAAAAGGCCAATCGTTAATAAGATGCCATAAGGCCGTACGCAAAAAGCTAGTTCTGAACCATCGATGCCGCCCACTGAATCTATGGCCGCTTTCGCTCCGCGCCCATTCGTCAGTTCCATCACTGTATCATGCAATGGTGATCGGGACGTATCGATTACATATGACGCACCAAGTTTAAGCAGTTCTTCCGTATACTTATCGTTCCTCGTTACAGCAATCAGCTTAAACCCAAGAATCTTCGATAACTGGGCGAGTATACGGCCAATGGAAGATCCGCAAGCATTTACGAGTAATACATCATCCGGTTTCAATGCTAATACATCTGTACAGATTAGCCATGCGGTTATCGGGTTTATATATAATTGTGCTGCTATATGGTCTTCAATCGAATCAGGAATGGCGATGGCCAGCTCCGCTGATGTTTTAACATAATCCTGCCAGGTCCCTTCACCGCGCAAAGGCAGAACACGCTTGCCTATCAGCTCCTTCGAAACCGCTGGACCCACCTCTTCTACAATGCCGACCCCTTCATAACCAGGTATGGAAGGCAAGGGGATTCGGTGGGAATAGGCACCGCGAATGGGCAGCAAGTCAGACGGATTAATGGGACGTGTGGTCATCCGAACGAGGACTTCCCCCTCGAAAGGTCTTTGAATACATTTATTTTCAACTCTTAAAACCTTTTGCGGATTCCCAAACTCATAGAATTTAATACATTTGGCTTCCATATAAGTCTCCTTTAATATATAAGTCTTTCCATTTTATCATTTAAACTCTTGATCTAAAATATCTTGGCAACCCCTATCCAACATTCCTTCGTAAATAAGCAAAAAAGCCAACAATGAATATGTTGACTTAATTAATTCGGTACGACCGGCTGTGTTTCTAATCCTGTGATAAACCAATTGGAATGCATAGAGGCGTTTGATCAACGGGATTTTCAATAATACAGCATTCCAGTCTGAAGACGTCCTTGATCATCTCTTTTGTGAATACCGTTTCAGGCGGTCCCTCTTTATAGATTTTTCCCTTCTTGATGCTAATCAGGTGATCGGCATACTGTGCCGCTTGATTCAAATCATGCAGAACCATGACAATCGTGCGTCCATAAGTTACGTTTAAATCACGCAGTAATTCCAATATTTCAATTTGGTGCGCTAAATCCAGATAGGTTGTCGGTTCATCTAACAGTAAAAGGTCTGTTTCTTGTACCAAGGCCATCGAAATCCATGCTCTTTGCCTTTGTCCTCCAGATAATGCATCCAATGTCCGATCGGCGAACTCCGTCATTTTTGTTGCTGATAAGGCACGGTCGACAATCCTATGATCTTCTGGGGTTTGTCTGGAAAATAAGCCTTTGTGCGGATGCCTGCCATAATAGCATAGTTCTTTAACGGTTAAATCTTCAGGAGCTTCCGGAGCTTGGGGCAAGATGGCCAATTTCTTTGCCACTTCTTTGGAAGATTGCTGATGAATGGCCTTTCCATCTAAATAGATCGTGCCTTGCTGTGGCATTAATAATCTAGCCAGGGACCGCAGAATGGTAGATTTGCCACAACCATTGGAACCAATGATTATACTGATCTTACCTTCAGGAATTTCCAAATCGATATTATCAATGATTTGTGTTGCCCCATAAGAGAGCGAAAGATGCTCTGCTGATAATGTTGTCATGATATTCAGCCTTCCTTATGTTATTTTTCTTTCACGGCGCAATAGATATAAAAAATATGGTACACCAATCACCGCAGTGATAATTCCGGCGGGTATTTCTATTGGAGGGAATAATCCTCTTCCCAGGCTATCGGCAACGAGTAGAAAGATAGAACCAAAAAGAGCTGAAGCAGGAAGGAAAACCTTGAATTTTGACCCTACCACTCTCCGGGCAATATGGGGGGCGATTAAACCAATGAACCCGATGGAACCAACCGCAGCTACACAGACCCCGATCAATATGACAGAAACGCTTAATAATATATAACGCAGTAATTTTGACCTTTCACCGAGACCTGTAGCTATATCGTCTCCGAGGCTCAGTACATCCATTTTAGAAGTTAACGCAAACAATACCGGTACAAGCACAAGACATGGAAGCAAAAACAATACTTGATCCCAGCCTCTTCCCCATAGACTGCCAGTCAACCACAGCAGTGTCGTGTTTACATCATCCGGGAACTTGACCATGAAATACTCTATGCCAGCTTGACATATGGCCCCTAAGGCGATTCCGACCAAAGCTATCGTATTTGGTTGAGCTCCTTTTTTATAAACAAATATCATCAAAATGGCCGCCATGACCGCTGCTCCGATAAAAGCTGAAAGAGGCAGTATGATAATGGGCGATTGCGGAAATAAAACAATGACGATAACAGCTGCCAATCCGGCCCCTTTTGTTACCCCTATCACATCTGGAGAAGCCAGCGGATTGCGAAGGACTCCTTGCAGAATGGCTCCAGCCGCAGCCAAACCAGCCCCCACTATCACGGCAATTAGAATGCGTGGTATGCGATAGTTATGCAGAATGAATGTCTGGCTTTGCATGCCATTTCCAAGGAAATTTTGAAGAATTTCTAAAGGTGATATATATATGGCCCCTAAGCCCAGGCTCACCATTGATAAAATCAGCACGATAAACGTCAGCACCAGGATAATGGAATAAGGGTGCAAAGTTGATTTCAACCCAAATGTCCGTTTTAGTTTCATTGCTTAATATTCCTCCCTCTCTTCGCTAAATAAAGGAAGAATGGCGCACCGATTATAGCGGTTACGATGCCTACCGGCGACTCAAAAGGATAAGCGATGAACCGTGCGAGAATATCTGCGTAAACTAAGAGTAAAGCGCCGAATAATGCAGAAAAAGGGATGATTCTTCGATAATCCCCTCCCACCATTCTCCTGACGATATGAGGAATGATCAATCCCACAAATCCCACTGGGCCTGCGACGGCAACCGAAGATCCTGCCAAAATGATCACCAATATTCCTGCTAAAATACGGATCCGGTACACCCGCTGCCCAAGTCCCTGCGCCATATTTTCTCCTAAGACAAGGATGGAAACAGATCGAGAGAACAAGGCAGCAATTAATAGCCCGAAAAGAGACCAAGGAAGGATCATGTTTACATGCGCCCATGTTTTCCCATTAATTGAACCGACTAACCAGTAGAGTACATCTTTCGCTTGTTCATTAAAGATGATCATGCCTTGCGTTAAAGAAGATAAAAAAAAGTGAACAGCCATTCCAGCCAATGCCAGCTTCACTTGGGTCATTCCTCCGCCCGAAGCAAAAGAATAGACTGCCATCCCCCCCACTGCTGCACCAATGAATGCAACGCAAACTAGAGACACGGAAGAAAGGTTAGGAAAGAAAACAAAAGCTGACACAATAAAAAATGAGGCACCGGCATTGACACCGAACACTTGTGGAGAAGCTAATGAATTCCGGGTGATGGCCTGCATGAGAGCACCTGCTACCGCTAAATTAGCACCGACCAACGCTCCAACTATAGCTCGGGGCAATCGAAGAGTCAGTATAATTGTCTGTTCCTTGGAAGAGTCGGCCTCAAAAAAGGACTTCAAAACCATTGATGCATCAATATCGGCCGCTCCCACAGAAATACTCGTCAGGATGCCTAAGATTAACAAAACGATTCCAGCTATAGCAGTACATAACACTTTCAGTTTACTTCTAACTACAGTTTCCATTGTCTATACAACACACTTCCTAACAAAATTTAAACCTAATGGAAAGCGAAGTAAGAATGGGATCTCTTACTTCGCTTTTGTTCCTCTATTCTTCACCAAGCATTTTTAAAGTGTCTTTAGCAATGGCCTCTGCTGATACAACACCGCGGTATCTCGTCCATAAATCTCGATCAACACTATACACTTGTCCGTTTTTTACTGCCTTCAAGTCTTTCCAAAGAGGATTGTCTTTCCACTCATCAGTTAGTAACTTACCCTCATTGTTCGCTAAAAGCAGCACATCCGGATCGATCTCGACAAGCTGCTCAAGATTCATCTCGGCATGTGGCAGTTCCTGCTGAATGGCATTTTTCAATCCCATGCGCTCAAGCAATTCTCCATCATAAGAAGATGAAGTATGGGCTTGGAATGAAGTATCTCGTACAACTGCAGGTAAAACCGTCATATTTGAATCAACAGTAAGCTTTGATTTAAGTTCCTTAATCGTTTTTTCATGCTCGCTCAATCTTTTTTCTGCAGCATCTTCCTGATTGACTGCCTTTGCAATCGTTTTAAAAGAATCCAGATTTTCTTGATATGTAGATTCCCGACTTTTTAAAACAATGGTAGGAGCAATCTGCTGTAAATCTTTATAAATCCCTTTATGCCGCTCAGCATCTGCAATGATTAAATCCGGCTGTAAAGAACTGATAACCTCTAAATTCGGCTGCTCACGTGTTCCTACAGAAGTATAATCCATTTCTTGACCTACAAGTTTTGTAATCATCTCTTTTTTGTTGTCATCTGAAATCCCGGTAGGTTTTATCCCTAGGGCATTTAAAGAATCAACGAAAGATAACTCAAGCGTAACTATTTTTTTCGGAGTATCTTTAATTTCCGTTTCTCCCATTTCATGCTTAATCGTCCTTATTTCTTGATTACTTGTTTCAGCAGATGTCTTCTCTGCTTCTGTTGTTTTTTGAGAATTACTACATCCTGATAACATCACCATAATCGCAAATAACAGGATGAATGCTCCTCCCCCAAACGTTCTTCCTTTTCTAGATTTTTTCATTTTTTGCACCCTTCCCGATCTATACCTTCTTAACGAGGTAATCATAATTGAAAATGATTATCATTATCCTGCTGTTATGATAAAGTCATAGATTGATACGGTCAATATTAATGAAATTTTGTGAATAAAAATCATTATGGCCATTAAAACAATATGCATGCATTTAAATGATAACGTGAAGTACGGCAAGTCTTGAAGTAGACTTGGAAACTCAGTTAGAAATGTTTTAAGGTGCGGCAACGAAATGTTTGGATAACTGCCTTCAGACCTCACCATAATAAAAAAGCAAACCCGTTTAGGTCTGCTCTTGCTTGTTTCAAAGAATTATTTCTATTAATCAGATTAAAAAAAGGAGCTTCTAATGAAGAATTTCCTCTTGAAGAGATGTCATTCAATAATTCCTATAGAAAAAAGAGCCCATCTCTAAAGATAGGGCTTCCGTTCAATTAGTGAAACTTCCCCTTCAAAAAGCGGTACAGTCCATCTTCACGATATGAATACTCCGTCACTTCATCGGCTTGTTCTTTGACCAGGTCAGTGGCGTTTTTCATGGCAACGCAATGTCCGGCTAGTTTAAATAGCGGGAGGTCATTTTCGCCATCGCCTACTGCCAGGATATTTTCGGGTGCTAGCTGAAAATGTTTCAGCAGCAGTTGAACGCCTGTTGCTTTTGTGATGCCTTCCACGGTCACTTCTACATTATGATGGGTGGAGGAAGCTGTGGTAAAGGCATTGTACTGCTTGATTTTCCCCAACTCCGCTTTCCATTTTCGAATCGTATTCATCTCATTGCTGAAAAAGTAGATTTTGGCGACGCTGCTTATATCCAGTTGTTCTGACCATCTTATTTTGTCTTCGACTGCATCCTGTCTTGATAGCCATTCATTTTCATCGACTGTCTCGGGTTTTGGTATCAAACCTTGTTTAACCATATAGTCTTTATCTTTAAGTAATGCCATCCGTGTTCCTTCGTTCGGATGAACTTCGTAAAAAATCTCTTCCGCTCCTGCTTTGGCGACCAACTCTTCAAAAAGTTCCGTCGACAGGGCGTGTTCGACAATCTGTTTCTTTCCGATGAATACGGACATTCCATTGGCGGTCACCATTCCATCAGCCTCCATGCCGGCCGGCAAAACGTCCCTCACTTCTTCCAGCGTTCTTCCTGTTGCAATGAAAATCAGCTTACCGCTTTCCCTAAGTTCGCCTATGTATTGTTCCAGCGTCTCATTCACAGTATTTCTTTCGTTCAATGTCGTGCCATCCAAATCGAGCACAATTGCTTTGTTGGTCATGCCAATCACCTCAAAAATCAGAATGATGATGAAAATGCCAACAGCCCATTATCTATAAGATCTTAGGCTGTTGGTTTCATTCATATATTTTTATTTCTGTACCTTATCAGTATAACAGTTTAGGATAATCCTAAAAGTTTCATGACACTTAGGATCAATAGACCTACCACACCGAAGTCCGAATCACCAAATGTGGTGCCTTCAAACCCTACATCCCCCAAGAAGACAAGGAGTATAGCCGGCAGGAAACTAATGATGAGTCCGTTGGCAAACGATCCAAGCATCGCTCCGCGTCTGCCCCCTGTGGCATTTCCGAAAACACCTGCTGCAGCGCCGGTGAAGAAATGCGGTACGAGCCCCGGAACTATTACTTTCAGTCCAAGTACCGGAAGGAGGAACATGGATAATAATCCAGCCAAGAAACTGAATAGGAACCCGATGATCACTGCATTTGGAGCGAATGGAAAGATGGTCGGACAGTCCAATGCAGGTTTTGTATTCGGCGCCACTTTATCGGCAATCCCTTTGAATGCAGGGACGATTTCAGCAATTAACATCCGTACCCCTGCAAGGATGATGTAAACTCCTGCAGCAAATGTTATCGCTTGGATGAAAGAGAATACGATGAAGTTAGAACCGCCGGATAATTCCGTTTCGATATAGTTCTGTCCGGCAAACAATGCGACGATCACGAAGAACATCGTCATCGTAAGCGATACAGCGACCGATGTGTCCCTCAGGAATCCTAAAGACTTGGGAACCTTGATTTGCTCTGTCGTTTTTTCCTTATTTCCAAACCATTTTCCCACAGTCGCGGATACAAAATATCCAATTGTCCCGAAATGGCCGATGGCAAAATCATCGCTGCCGGTAATCTTCCGTACGTATGGCTGAAGGAGGGCTGGGAACATCACCATGCATACTCCTAATAGAATGGAGCCGACCAAGATAAGCGGAAATCCGCTGAGCCCGCCGACGGACAGGGTGACTGCAAGTAAACAAGCCATGAATAATGTATGGTGTCCCGTTAAAAATATATATTTAAATGGCGTGAAACGAGCTAGCAAAACATTGACAACCATCCCAAATACCATGATGAGTGCAGTCGAAGTCCCAAAATCACCTTGGGCGGCTGCGACAATGGCCTCGTTATTCGGTATGACGCCTTGTACGTTGAATGCATGATCGAACATTTTACTGAATATATCAAGGGCGCCAATGAGCACGGCCGCTCCCGCTCCGATGATTATGAAGCCCATGACGGTTTTTAGCGTTCCGGATACAACATCCGCACTGGATTTCCGCTGTAACAGCAATCCAATGAGGGCAAACAGCCCCACAAGTATGGAAGGTGTACCCAAGATGTCATTCATGATAAGTTCCAGCATTGCCTCTCCCCCTCTTCTTTATGTTTTCTTCTTATAGATGTGAAGCCAATTTCGATGTGATTTCAGGAATGCTCATCATGTTTTCCAGTGTGACGATCGTACGGGTTCCATCATCCAGCTGACCGACGATATCCGCCGCTCCCAGGAAAATATCAGCCTGAACCGTTTTTGCGGATGTCAGATCCGTATGATCCACCTCGGCTGCCTTACCCATTTCCGTCAACGCTTTCTTCACATTCATCTCCATGATGAAACTGCTTCCCAATCCGTTTCCGCATACTACCATGATTTTCTTCATATCAATCTCTCCTTTTTTTATCCTACGTGTGTTTCCAATTTAGATTTTATTTCAGGGATGCTCATCATGTTCTCCAGTGTGACGATCGTACGGGTTCCATCATCCAGCTGACCGACAATATCCGCCGCTCCCAGGAAAATATCAGCCTGAACCGTTTTTGCGGATGCCAGATCCGTATGATCCACCTCGGCCGTCTTCCCCATTTCCGTCAATGCTTTCTTCACATTCATCTCCATGATGAAACTGCTTCCCAATCCGTTTCCGCATACTACCATGATTTTCATTCCGCTTCCTCCTTCGAATATTTATGTACGTACTCCATAAGGACCGATTTATCTGAAGTGCTTAATATTTCTTCTATATTGGCTGGTTCATTCAATAATTGAGTGAGCTGGATCAATGCCCGCAGATGCGAATCGTTATCTACGGCCGCCAAAATGATAATCAGGCGAACCGGTTTATCCGGCGCAAAGTCCACCGCTTCATCCAATTTCAGCAAACTCATGGATAAAGACCTGACCCCCTGCTCCGGACGTGCATGGGGAATCGCCACTCCTGGCGTTATCACTACATATGGTCCATTCGTTTCTATCGCCTCGATCATGGCATCCACATATCGTTCTTCTACGGTACCTAAGTCCACGAGAGGCTTGGCCGCAACTTGAATGGCTTCTTTCCAATCGGAAACTTGCTGCTGTAATTGAATCGTTTGCATATTGAGCAGTTCTTCTAACACGGGCTTCTCCGCCTCCTTTAAAGAAAATTGGGTTATTTTTGGTGTATGGGTATACACATTCGACTTCAAAGCCTTTTCAAGCTGATCCTCTTCATGGATGGTTGCATACTTGGAAATGATCTTTAATAAAGCTGCAACATCCACACTTTCCGTCGTATATCCATACAATTCCTGCATGACCTGCTGGCGCAATGTATGTTTGTCCTGCATTTCCAAAATGGGCGGTACAACGAATAATGCCGCTTTTGTTCTCATATGCACCGTCGAGAAAACAAGATCGTACGACAATGGGTATTCAGCCGCATTTCTAACGGACAGAACATCCAGGAATAAAATATCGGGAAATAATTCCCTCAATGTATAAATGAGGATATTGCTGATGCCAATACCATTCGGGCATACGACAATCGCCCGTTTTCGATCATCCAATGTGGTCCCTTGCCTGCGCAGCCATCCGCCAAAATAGATCGTGAAGTATGCCACTTCCTCTTCTGATACTGGACAGCCAATCTCTCTCTCCAACACCCAAAGGGATTTTTTCGTCAAATGATGCAGTTCGGGATATACCTTCTGCACCCGTCCCGTCATCGGATTCATTTGCGGGAGACCATACCGCAGTCGATGATATGCTGGTTTAAAATGAACGTATAATTGTTGGCATAGCTGCTCCTTGTCTTTCAGGTGAACAAATGCCAGCCTCTCGAACTCTTCCACGATTTCCTGCAAAAGGTGTTGAATGACTTCATCATCCTTAAGGGGGGAAATATCCTTCGTTCGATTCATGCTCAGTAAATGTAAGGTTGCGTATAAGTTTTCCGTTTCGCTCCATTTTGATTGAAAGGCATTCGTGCTGGTCATTTCCTCAACCAGTTTGTATTCTTCCGTCGCAACAAACGGCGCCCAGCTCTGGTCGGCCTGTAACTCTTCCCCTTTTCCTATGAGCTGATCTGTACATAGAAATAAATAGCTCAGTTCATGAAGCCGTTCATCCGTAAAGGTGATGCCCAATTTACGTTCGGCCCTTTCAAGCTGTAACCGGATCGAGCTGATTTGCTTTTCATGATTTCCCCATATGCACTCCATGATCCATTCACTATTGGGACTGTTCAGTACATCATGCACGAGGCGTTCAATGATATACCTCTTTACTCGGCTTTCCCCAATCACGACGTAGCCATCTTGTTTGGAATACTGGATCTTGAGCGGAATGTCCCTGTTTTTCTCTTTAAGTCTTTTTAAATCCTTCAGCACCGTATTTCGCGAAAGCCCGGTGATCGTCTGGAAATGATAGACGGACAACTCCTCTGGGCTTAACAGGATCATGAGGTAAAAAACTTTTTCCCTATCTGTCTCTGAAAATATATAATTGCGTTTTGTCAGTTTTACATTCAATTCTTCATCCCTGATCGTTTCAGAAAAGGAGTAGCCCATTTCGCGATTATATTGAATCGGTTGATATCCATGAAATTGGAGCCAGTCATTCGCTTTGCTCAGACCATATTGAATTTGCCTTCTCGTCAGACCTGTTTGGGCTTCAAGTTCTTTCATTTTTGAAATGGGCGAATGCTGTAATAGTTTCAGTAAATTGGCGCTTCTTTCATCTAAAAACATTCTCAATCCCTCTCCCTGCTTCTACGATATCTCACTTCTTATTAAAAATGTATCGTTTCTAAGTCCGAATGTTGTCATAGGTACTGCACAATAATATACTCTATAAACATTTGTGCACAATACTGCATGTAATCAATTTTCCATACAGACTATATTTAGAAGGGATGTACTTTATACAGTTTGGAGCCGAAGTGAGGTCATGAGGCCAAGGTATAAAAGGGATTCGAAGATGTAGCTGAGGTTTCGAATGATGATGCGTTTTAAAGGGGCTAAACTTATCTTTCATCAAATCAAAATGAAAGGGAAATCCACGTTCATTTTTTAAAGAACCTCAAAAAGAAGTTCTAGTTTGATTTCAGAAATCCGATCCCTTTCCGCCGACTGTCTGCCCAGCCGCATCAAAGCAAGCGTCTGTGAGGTCTCGGCTAGCCAGTTATTCGGCAGGAGTGTCGCATATTTCTTCAATCCAATATGGTTTCGTCCCATATAAAACTATAAAAAAATCATGAAGGATAACGAAGTTTTGTTTTAAAAGATTGGAACAGGAGTGCGAGACTCCTGCGGGAAAAGCAAGTGCCTGGAGCGGACAAATTGTACCCATACTAAAAAACTGTAGGCAAACTCGATTTTCATCGAGCTTGCCTACAGTACGAGAGGGGACAAATGTCCCCTCCTTTATTCAATCGGTGCGTTTTTCTTTAGATCTGCTTGCTGAAATCGCGCTGAGCGCCTCTATAGCTTCCGATTATATTTTGATAACCTGGAAGCTGGCTGGATAGTAAAGCACCAAACCCTTCAACGTCATTGCGCCAATCACGTTGTAATTCGCACGCTACGCTAAACCAGTTCATAAGCTGTACACCGCCATGGGCCATACGCGATAATGCTGCATCAGCTACTTGTTTGCTGACTGTTCCAGAAGCATCAGTTACGGCAAATACTTCATAACCAGCGTTCAAAGCGGAAAGTGCCGGGAAAGCAACGCAGACATCTGTAACCACGCCGGCGATGATAAGTTGTTTTTTTCCAGTTTCTTCGATTGCTTTAACAAAGTCTTCATTATCCCATGCGTTAATTTGTCCAGGCCGAGCTATTTTTGGTGCGTGAGGAAAAAGTTCTTCCAATTCTTGCATGAGCGGTCCGTTTGGTCCGTTTTCAAAGCTTGTCGTTAAAATGACTGGTAAATCAAAAAACTTAGCGGTGTTGGCCAGGGCCATGACATTGTTTTTGAATTCATCAACACCATAATCACGCACTAGCCCGGAAATAAGACCGGTTTGATGATCCACCAGAAGAACGGCAGCATCATCTTTGGAAAGACGGGAATAGAGATCAGACATTTTTAAAGTCCTCCTTTTATTAAAAGCTATCGAAGAAAGTTCATATGTAGGGAAATCCCCCAACCCCTTCGTTGGTTCCAATCAGTTTACAACTTAACTGACTGTTGTTATAAGTTTATCTATAAACTTATAACCTGTCAATCATATATAATAAGAATCATTGATTATTGATTAATCTATAACTGGAGTGTGATCGATCCAATGAATGAATTGCTGTAAATACCGCGCAAGATAACGTTTTGTTTGATCGTCAGTAAGCACTTTCCGATCAGAATCAATCTTCGTATGTACTTGGGAAATCAGCATTTTTTGAAATGGAAGAACATGTACTTGCATGGCTTCCAGTACTTGCCTGATTTGCATTTGAGCAAATGCAGTACCCATTCCACCAGGAGTAGCTCCAATCAGGCCAACTGGTTTTTTAGTAAGAACGGCGGACTCCCGAGGCCTTGATGCCCAGTCCAATGCATTTTTCAATACGCCCGGTATTCCGGAATTGTACTCTGGACTTACGATAATGATACCGTCAACATCCTGGATGGCGGATTTAAATGATGTCACTGTTTCAGGAACCCCACTTATTTCCAAGTCTTCGTTAAACAACGGAAGATCATTAATTTCGATCCAGCGAAATTGATACGAATCAACCATATCTGTCAATGATTGAGCAATGATTCGATTATAAGAATTTTCCCGTAAACTGCCGCAAATAAGGCCGATGGTTCTGGTCATCTACTTCCCTCCCTGTTTGAAATCATCTCCTATAGTACCATAATATGCCAAAAATAAAATAGTGACGTTATTCCTAATTACACGCTTGTATTTACTAAATTTGGCTTAACTTAATATTGGGTTAAAAGAACTTCATATAATGGATCATGAATTCTAAATAACATGCTCTAAAGTTATATTGGATCGCCCTTCCATTTTCGGAATATTTCCAACATACTATAAACTATAAGGCGATTGGGGGAAGTGCAGAAATGGATGAAAAGAAAGTAACATGGTTAGAGCTCTTTTATGATTTGTTATTTGTGGCGGCCGTTGCGGGCGCCACTCATGTTTTACTGCATGTTGAAGATGGATATATCCATCCAGAGTATTTATTAAAGTTCGTGTTGATCTTTATTCCTATCTGGTGGGCATGGGTGGGGCAAACCATATTTATTAACCGGTTTGGAAAGGATGTCTTTCATCAACGACTATTTTTGATATTGCAAATGTTTTTTGTCCTAATCATGACCTCAAGCTTATCCGTTGATTTTGATCCTTATTATCTTTCTTTTTTAATTGGTTATATTGGATTGAGAGCCGTTACTGCTATCCAATATCTTGTTGTACAGCGGATAGAAGAAGGGGTTCGAAAAAAGGCAGCACTCTTTTTGGGAAGGTATTTTTGGATTGGAATCGTCATTTCATTATTCTCCGTCCTTTTTGATTCTTGGCTTCGTTATGCTGTGTTGTATTTGGGCATCCTGGTCGATATCATTGTCCCGATCCTTGGAAGAAAGTGCTTAGAAAAGGTTCCTACAAATACGGCCCACTTGTTGGAGCGCTTTGGTCTATTTACCATCATTCTCTTTGGGGAAGCTCTTGTCAGCACGCTTGCGGTCATTCAACCTAAACAAGGAAATTGGGATTCGATAGCCTTTTCCATCATTTCATTTGCCCTGATAATAGCCATGTGGTGGCAATATTTCGATAACATGGAGAAGAAAGTCGACAAGTCTGTACAATCTTCCGGCCAAATCATCATTTACGGTCATCTGTTTATTTTAATGTCTATAAGCATGATTGCAGCAGCCATCAGATTATTGTTTTTACATGAAGTCCATTATTCATTTATCCTATATTTTGTTTTCGGTTCCGTATTGCTCTATTTCATGTCAACCACGTTTGTTTTCCACCAATATAGACATAAGCACATGCAGTTGCAAATATATCATTTAGGGTTATTTTTAGGGATTTTAGCAGTCTTTTTTATTTTTAATTTGTTTGTCGGGGTACCAAATATTGTGATAATAGCCGAATTAACATTATTCTTTATCATTTATGCCAAACTAACGACTACATGATAAAGGAATCAAAGAAACCAGTATCAAATGATAATACTGGTTTCTTCGTATGAAGCTGGAAGTTTTTGCATTTGACACGCAATTGGTTTATTCATAAACTGATTGGAACAAAGAAAGTATGAGGTGACATTCATGAAAGAAAACACAACGAATCCCTTCGCATCTAATAATGAGGAAAGACTAGGTTTAATGTTATGGTTCCGAATAACACGAATATATAACCAGAGTATCCGGGAATCCAATCAACATTTAAAGAAATGGAATCTATCGGCAGCCCAATTCGATATCTTGGTTCAAGTGGGTTCCCATGAACGATTGTCTCAGCAAGAACTGGCAAACAAGCTTTTTGTGACGAAAGGCAATATCACTCAACTATTAAGGAAAATGGAAGAGTTGGGATTGATTAAACGGGAGCAGGAATGGAAGACAAAGTACCTTTCATTGACTGAGGAAGGAAAAGAGTTTTTTCATGAAGTCGTTCCAAAACAAGAGCATTTTCAGGCATCACAGTTTGCCAACTTGAATGAGACGGAAAAACAGCAGCTTTTAGATTTACTTAGTAAAGTTCAAAAATAATAAAAACAGATCACCCCCGTTTGAATGGTGATCTGTTTTTTTATCTTTGTTACTTCGGTTTTTTCATGAACAATGAAGGCACCACATTCACGATGGCGAAAATCAAACTAATTTTGAATACAAGTGATGAACCAGAGGCTGCAGCTGCCGGTAAATCATTTGCCACATCAGTCAAGTAGCCATTTTGCTTCGCAGAGAATAGCGAAACCATGACCGCTATCCCAATTGCCCCTGATACTTGTTGAGATGTTTGGGTAATCGCAATGCCATCCGGATAGTGTTTTGGCAATGTATTCGTTTGTACTGAAGCGAGTACCATGCCAATGCCGAGCATCATCAGCCCAGTGGCGAGCGCAGATACCAATAACGCCATTTGCATATACATTGGTAACACAACCAGCATCGATAACATGTTAAGGAACATAATCATGTTCATCGCAAGACCTAGCATAAATAACGGGTATTTAAATGCTATTAAATTCAACATTGGGTTTTCCATCTTCGTTTGACGGATTGCACAGAGAATCAGGGCGATCAATCACCCTCAATTGGAATCCATGCTAATCCCAATCGGTGATGGGCTGACCCTTTCAAAAGTAATCGATCTAACTCACGAGTAAACTGCTCAATTTCACGAGTAAAGTGTTGAAACTCACGAGTAAACTGCCCTAACTCACGAGTAAACTGCCCAAACTCACGAGTAAAACTGCTTAATTCACGAGTAAAACTGCTTAATTCACGAGTAAAGTGTTGAAACTCTCGAGGATATCGATCAAATTCACTTTTATATTGCCCAGACTTGAGTTTATCGCTCAATCTCTCGAGTAATTTGCGAATTCCCGAGTAAAACTGCCCAAACTCACGAGTAAACTGCTGAAACTCTCGAGGATATCGATCTAACTCACGTTTATATTGCCCAAATTTGAGTTTATCGCTCAATCTCTCGAGTAATGTGCGAATTCACGAGTAAACTGCCCAATTTTACGAGTAAAGTGCTGAAACTCTCGAGGATATCGATCAAATTCACGTGGATATCAACCAAACTTTCGTTTATATCGTTCAAACTTTCATATATATCGCTCAAACTCACGATTTTATCGCCCAAATATCCTTTTCATGAAGAAAATTAAAATGAATTTCTATATTCTTGAATGAAAATGATTTTTATTATCAATAATAAAATGAAAGAAGGGTAACCAGTTGATGGTTACCCCCGATGTTTTAAATTTCTGGATCAAATGTTTTGCAATCCGTTTCTTTGCTATTTGATGCTTGTTTCCCTTTATGGCTGACAACATAAATAGCATCTGCACTACATTTATTTCCAGAATCCCAATATTTACAATTATTCACTTCACATAGAACATCTTTTGCCATCTTATCACACCTCCTCATTTGCTATCATTAACAAAGTTGGGGTTATTGATACTTTCCTTTTTCAGGTTTTGGTATCTTAATTTTAATTGGGGGCATTGCAACGAACAAAAATCCGGGCAGCTTCCGCCCGGATTTTTTTATGTTTATGCTGATCTTTTCAATAGTTCTGCTTGAGGGATTTTCCAAAGCTCCCGCCATTTTTTCAAGGCGGCAACCAGAATGATCAAGCCTAGGATTAACATGGTGATCGATAATATTCCGTTCAAGATGCTGAATCCTGCAGAGGCCGGGTTCAGGTAAACGTTTTTCACCATCCAGTACCCTGCTACATTAACTGTTACATATAAGTAGGCAAGGGGTACGAGGCATGTCCACATATACCAGCGCTTGTCGGCGATTTTCAAGACGACGGTCGCACCGATAATGAGTCCAATCGAAGCCATGAGCTGGTTGGATACGCCAAAGAGTGCCCAGATCGAACCGATGTCCCCAGAGTAAAGTAGATATCCCCAGATAAAGCAGGCTAACGCGCTGGCGAAGATGTTCCCCGGCAGCCAATCGACTCGTTTTAATGGTTTATAGAACTCCCCGAAGAAGTCCTGGATTAAGTAACGGGCAACACGTGTCCCTGAATCGATTGCGGTTAATATGAACACCGCCTCGAACATGATGACGAATTGGAAGAAAAACGAAGCCAGTTTGTCAAAGAAGGGTATTTCGGTGAAAATATAGGTCATGCCGACAGCAAGTGTAACTGCCCCGCCTGTCCGTCCTTCCAGATTAATGCCGATTTCTTCACTGAGTTCGTCAAGGTGTACGGTTTCCATACCCAATGTTTGAAATACTTCAGGTGTGGAGTTAATCGCAAAATAATCTCCTGGCTGCAGCGAAACCGCAGCAATCAATGCCATGATGGCAACGACACATTCCACAAGCATCGCTCCGAAACCAACGGATTTGATATCACTCCAACGGTTTAACATTTTTGGAGTTGTCCCAGAACCGACAAATGCATGGAATCCTGAAATCGCCCCACAGGCGATGGTTATTGAAATGAATGGCCAAACAGGACCGGCTACAATCGGGCCACCGCCATTAATGAATTCGGTAAACGCAGGAAACTGGATTTCTGGATTCACTACGAAAACGCCGATAATCAATGCGGCAAATACACCGATTTTCATAAATGTACTCAAGTAATCACGAGGTGCCAGCAGCAGCCAAACAGGCAATGCGGCAGCGAAGAAAGCATAGATCGGCAAAATGATGGCAAGTGTGCTCGCTTCAAGTGTCAATAAGTCGCCAAATGCCGTTCCTTGAATGTTCGGACCAAGTAAAATTGCGGCCATGATGAGCCCGAACCCGACGATGGTCGCCCCTTTCAGGTTGCCGGTTTTTTTATGGTAAAGCCCTACACCCATGGCGATCGGAATGGTGATCCCGACAGCAAAAGTCCCCCATGGATTATTTTCCAAAGCATGCAGAACGACCATTGAAAGTCCTGCCATCGTGATCGTGATGATAAAAAGCATCGCTAGTCCTGTACAGAATCCTGCTACAGGTCCAAGTTCTTCTTTCGCAACTTCCGAAAGGGATTTCCCGTCTTTGCGCATCGAGGCAAAAAGCACGACGGCATCATGGACGGCTCCCCCGATTACAGCCCCGATTAAAAGCCATAATAAACTTGGCAAATACCCGAATTGTGCAGCAAGGATCGGCCCCACCAAAGGACCAGCCGCTGCAATGGCTGCAAAATGGTGGCCGAATGCCACCCATTTATTTGTTGGAACATAATCTTTTCCATCTTCTAATTTATGGGCCGGAGTCGGCTTGGAATCATCAAGTTTTAATACTTTGAGTGCTATGAATGTCCCGTATAAACGGTAGGCAATCATTAATATACAAATGGAGCCTATGACAATTGTAACCGCATTCATATTTGAACCCCCTCTATTACTTACATCGTAAAAAAATGATATCACAATGTAAGCGAATTCAATGGGTTTTCAAGCTATAATGCAGATATCGAGGGATGGACTGCATTAAGAAGAAGATAAAATGCAGAATTATGAAAATTTTTAAAATCCGATAAGCTGCTTTAGCTCCTTCACATACGTCCGGCTAACCGGGATGTTTGATCCGTCACTCATAATGAGATTATAAGTCGAGTTGAACCAAGGCTGTATTTCGGATATATGGATGACATTCACGATAAAACTGCGATGCACCCGTAAAAATGAGCGCTTATCGAGCTTCCTTTCAAGCACGATGAGAGGGTCGCCGATTTTATATTCATTTTCCCCCGTTTTAATGATCGTCTTTCCTTCCATGAGTCCTATGAACAAAATATAATCCCGGTCGATCAAAACGATCCGATCATCTATCTCTACAGCCAATTTACCTGTCTGTTCCACCGCCGTTCTGCTGGCGGGAGCTGCTGTCCCGGATTCGCCTTTCCCGATTTGCCGCTGCTTCATGAACTTATCCAAAGTTTGACGTATCCTTTTTTCATTAAATGGCTTTAATAAATAATCAAAGGCATATAACTCGAAGGCTTGGAGGGCAAACTCATCATAAGCGGTCGCAAAAATGAGCGAAGGTGCGGGGTCAAGTTCCGCCAATTGCTTAGCCAGATGCAAACCATTGCCATCTGCAAGCTCAATGTCCAAAAAGACAAGTTCTGGTTTAAGGCGGGAGATATCCCTCATGGCATCTTCTATCCCCTCGGCCTCACCCACGATTTCAACTTGCCTGCTTCTCTTCAATAGATATTTCAATTCATCTCTTGCCAGTGGTTCATCCTCTACGATAAATGCTTTCATCATCGTTGCCATATGCTCCTTTTTCGTTGAGTGGTATTGATATTTTCACTTTTGTACCGTGTCCCGCTTCACTTTCGATCGAGAGGCTGGCCTGACCTTTATAAATCCCTTCCAGCCGTTCACTTATATTATGAAGGGCCGTTCCTGTACCCTCTGCCGATTCTACAGCATGTTTGCCCAATTCATCTATTCTCCCGCTTGAAATCCCTTTTCCGTTATCCTCCACAACAATGTGCATGGCATCTTCTTTAAAGTATGCGTGAATGATGATTTGACCTTTGTTTTTCACATGTGGAAATGCATGGTGTACCGCATTCTCAACAAGTGGCTGCAGCGTGAATGGAGGGATGAGAACTTCCTTAAGCCTTGGCTCAATGCGATAGTCGATATGATATTTATCTGGAAAACGCGCCTGCTCCAGTGATAAATAAGCGTTAACATGCTCTAATTCCTTTTCTAGCGGCACCAGTATTTGACGGGCACCTTGTAAATTAGAGCGAAAGAAGGAACTGAGCTTCTGCAATAAACTTCTTGCCTTCTCGACATCCGTCCGGCATAGAATGGATATCGTGTTGATTGCATTGAATAAAAAATGAGGGTGGACCTGTGCTTGCAATGCCTTAATTTCAGCATCTTTCAATAATTTCGTTTGCATTTCCGCTTTCGCGAGTTCCAATTGAGTGGAAAATAGTTTGGCCAATCCTTCAGCCAGCTCTTGTTCCACTTGGCTTAATTTATCCGGATGCTTGAAATACATCTTCAAAGTCCCGACCGTTTTCTGTTGGACCTGCAACGGCAGGACTACGGCCGCTTGCAATGGACATTGATCATGAAAACAATAAATGTCCTTTTTTGTTTTGGCCACGATGATTCTCCCTTGTTCAAGGGCTTTTTTCGTTAAGCCTGTCGCTATCCCCACCTTAGGGACATGGTGATCAGACGCAGCACCAACATGTGCAAGCACGCTATGTTCATTGGTAATGGCCACTGCATCGGCTTCAGTCAGCCCCAAGATGATTTGGGCTATTCTCTTGCATGAAGTTTGATTCAGACCTTGCCGGAAAAAAGGCAAAGTCTGATCCGCAATCAGGAACGCAAGATTGGTTTGCACCGCACGCGTCCGTGCTTCTTCCCTTGTGATCGACTGAATGATGAGCATGAATAATAAAGTCCCGAACCCGTTGATGATGATCATGGGAAGCCCGATTACTTGTACGAGCTCCCACGCCCTTTCAAATGGTTTTGCCGTGACCAGGATGATGCCCATTTGGATCGCTTCCAATGCCATGCATATGGGAAGGGCAAACCAAGGGGTGATCGTCCCAATCTTTCGTCGACTTTTCCCCAAAAAACCCGATAAAACCCCAGCCAAAATCGCAGCGATCGCACAAGCCCCCGCCGTAAAGCCCCCGAGAAAATAGCGGTGAAGCCCTGCAATCAAACCTACTCCCAACCCAACAAAAGGTCCTCCCAGCAAACCGCCGATAGCCACGCCCATAATTCTTGTGTTGGCAATCGCGTTATCGGGAGCAATCTTAGCATGCCAATCACCCTCCGGCATGGCATGGTTCCCGATTTCGATTCCTGTATAGTTACTTATGATGCCGAATGTTCCAAAAAGTGCGATAAACATGATTTTCTTCGACATTTCATGTTCATGGCCTATCATTTGCCGAAATGGTTTCATATAAGAAAGCAGGAATGCAGCAATTACGATGATCCCCACTTTTTCAAACAGCGACGGTAATAAATCAACCAAAGCATTCACCCCATTTCTGGCTTTTTCATTCATCTTACACTAGCCATGAAATCCTTGTCGAATTTTGTTTTTTCGATTCCAAGAACATGGAAAAAAACAGAGGGACCATATCGGAGAAAATGCTAGAAGCGGCAGAACTATTAGATAGGCGCAGGGGACAATAAAATGCTGTGTCCCGGCATGATTCAATCTAAAAAAAAGCCTATAAATACCAAGGCTTTTTCAATAGGAGGAAATCATTTTTTCCGATTGACCAAAGACAGTAATTGAATTATTCATTAACATCCTTTGGCCGCCTTTGAAATAGAACGCTTTTTTTTCAATATTCCCATCACTAACAATAACACGGGGAGAAGAAAACAAATGGTTAAGGAAAAGGGCGTCCATGCTTTTACAGTAAAGTTTTGACTATGTACTGTATTTGGATGTGTAATGATGGAAAAGGCAAAAATTAAAATGGCTAATGGGAAATGAAGAATTTTGTGATTTTTCAATCCCAGTACTTGAGCTAACCCCAGAGACAGTCCATAATAACCAATCGTTAGCTTGAAATACACGGAAAGAATCCAAATGAAGGCTACAGTGACTTCAATACGTTCCAAAAAACCACCAACACTCATCCTCTTTCCTAATCTATAAGAAGGATGGTTTTGTAGCGCGGTTATATCAATACCCAATACGAGGATAGAGAAAATAATCACTAATAATAGAATGAAGCCTCCTAATAATGTTCCTCGATAAAAGTTCTTTTTCATTTCATCCTTTTCATTTACATAGGGCATGATCATTAAAAAGAAAACGAGCTGTACATACGGGAGCGCTAAAGTGTGATAGGAGCCCTTAATAATCGGTTTCATGCCTTCTTCAAAAATAGGTTGTATATGTACTAATTTGATTTCAGGGATAAGAAGTAAAAATAACATGAAAAGCATGAATACTATCCAAGGAAAAAAGATCAATGCAGTCCGGCTGATGACTTCCAATCCTAATCGTACACCGATTATGGATGATAATAAAAAAAGAATCATAATGATTTCGATAGGTGTTCCAACCAAAATTTGTGTCGTTGAAAAACTCCCTATTTCATACAATAAAGCAGACAAAAGGTACAAAATATAAAAAAGAAAGAGCAGTGCCGAAACTTTCCCAACCCATTTCCCCAATATTTTTTCATTAACTTCGACATAAGTCTTAGAAGGATAAATCGAGGCTAATTTATTATATAAGAAAACAAAACACAAACTGACGAGGGTAGTTATTATATAGGAAATCCAGGCATCCTGCTTTGCTAAATTGACAAGCAGCGCAGGAACATTAAGTATCGAACCTCCTATCGTAAATATGATGACCAATATAAGAAATTCCCCTGAGCTAATTTTGCCTTTCTCGAGCATGATCAGTAAATACCCCCTAAGACAGAATCCGTTCCATGAAAGATACGAAGGGATTATAAATTTTTGTTATCCAGTCTAAGGGATTAGGAATGGTAACATCTTTAATTAATAAAATACTCAACGTCATACCAACTAAAAGCAATAGAATAAAGGCAGAGATTTCCCTCCAGCATTTATTTTTAAAAAGTTGAGGTATTTCAAAATATGAAATAATAGCTCCAGTAAACACGGTTCCAATGATCGCCCACATTGATCTTTACTCCTCGACTTCTTTTTGAAAGGATTTTGTTATGGTGCCCAAATTGCGAATCTTTGCTTTAACGGTTACATTCACTTCCAAATCTCCGAATTGATATCCACCTTCTGTTTTACCAATTCCCAAGGCAGTAACGATGGCAAGTTCATTCAACTCATTGCTGCCCCAACAGCCGGGCAGACATATGAACGTTACGGTTATGTTTTCACCCTTGATGAAAATATATCCATTTAAATGAAATAATTTGTAATGAATTCCTTAAAGCTTCTGTCCCACTAAGTTCTGCTTATCAGCTATTTCTTTATCTTTGAAACCTTGAGTTATATTCTTGATTATCCGCAATTCAACTTCATGTAGTGGTTCCCGTTGAAGAAGGAAAAGGTGTGCAATCAGCATCATAAATCTACACATATATAACAATCAAAAAACAGCAGTAAAAAACACGAATAAATTTAATCCCATTTCTTTTCTACGAAATGGGATTTTTTATGCTTATTCGAAATATGTTACGTATTAAAGAAGTGAAATTCCTATAGTATAGGAAGGATAAAGCTTATATTATGTTAAAATTTAAAGGAATGGTATTATTATTGCGCGTAATTATTGGGTGATAAACTGTTAAACTCCATGCGAACTTGAATCATTTGTTTATGCCTTCAGTTTTTCAAGTGAAGTTTTAAATAACAAAGTAAATAAGGCGGAGGCGATTAATGTGTTGGTAGTTACCACAGAAAAAATTGAAGGTTACAAAATTATAGAAGTAAAAGGACCTACCTTTGGTCTAATTGTAAGAAGCAGAGGGATTGGCGGCGATATCATGGCAGGGTTAAAATCCCTAGTAGGTGGAGAGATCAAGCAATATACAGCTATGCTTGAAGATTCAAGAAAAGAAGCTATGGACCGTATGATAAAAAATGCCAATGAAATGGGTGCAAACGCAATTATAATGATGAGATATGATTCTGGGGAAATCGGTACAAATATGAGCGAAATTGTTGCATATGGAACCGCCGTCATTGTGGAGAAAATATAATGAAATTCATCATAGGGTACTATATATTACAAATTATTATAGTTATCTTATGCATATTACTTGGATACTTTATCTATGATAAACGGTTTAAACGCAATCACGGTGTAAAAGTTCCTGATGGATTTCAATCGACAGATGAAATGAATATAGACCCTGTGACTGGAGAAAAAACAAGGGTGTATTATAATCCTGATACGGGTGAACGCTTTTATAAAAAAGAAAAATAATAAATAAAAAGCCACGTTTCTATACAAAAACGTGGCTTTTTGTTGTTTCTACTGTAACGGAACCCCTTGCAACCATACAAGGGGTTTTAATAACAAAATTATTTTTCCATTACAGGCTTATAGTGCCCTGGTATGCTTTGGGCTGAAATGGCCAATCGGTTCCAGCCGTTGATTGTGATGATTATGGTAATGAGATCGATATATTGTTTTTCATCAAAATGAAGGCGGACCCTCTCATACAGTTCATCAGGTACACCGTTTGCTGAAATGGCCGTGACCGCTTCCGTCAATTCCAGCGCTGCCCTTTCCGAATCAGAATAGAATGGGGTTTCACGCCAAGCACTCAAACAGTAAATTCTTTGTTCCGTTTCACCCATTGCCCGGGCATCCTTTGTGTGCATATCCAAGCAGTACGCACAGCCATTGATTTGAGACGCGCGAATTTTAATCAATTCGATTAATGTGCTATCGATTCCCGTTGTTTTCTTGTACTCCTCCAATCCCATCATTAATTTGACCACTTCACGATTTGTCTTCATGTAGTTAACCCGTTGTTCCATGTCTATCTCCTCCATTAAATCTTTTTCGGTTCCACTTATAAGACAAAATAGAGGTTTGATTTGTGACATCAAAAAAGAGAAACCTCAATCTATTAAAGGAATATGTTTTAATTTATCGGGATTCGAAACAATAAAGATTTTGCGGATATTTTTTTGTTTTGGATTTAATTCAAAGCAGATGACCTTGATAGGCTTTCCTTCTTTCATTTGCACAATTCCTTCCTGACCATTGACCATCACCGGAAGAAGTTCTCCTATGAAGCCTCCTTTAGCGGAAACTCCTTTAAGAAAGGAGGATACGCGCTGTTTGTTTACAATTGGATTTAATGCAGAAAGCACTTTTCCACCGCCATCAGTAACAAGGACAACATCTTCTGTAAGAAGATCCAAAAACTCTTCAAAGTTACCTGTCGCAGATGCTTTTATGAATTTTTTTGCCAAAGTATCAACATGTTTGGTATCCTCCGAATGGATTGGCATATCATTCTGTAATTTCCGCTTAGCGCGGCTGTAGATCTTTCTGCAGTTCACTTCATTCTTTTCCAGCATCTCCGCGATATCTTCATAGCTGTATGTGAATGCTTCCCTAAGCACGAAGACCGCTCTTTCAACAGGTGATAGCTGTTCCAGCAAAACGAGGAAGGCATATGCAACCGTTTCATCCGTTACAACCTTATCTAGAGGCTGATCTGTTTCGTTAACCCGGGGTTCTGGCAGCCAAGGCCCTGTGTAAACCTCTCTTCTCTTACGGGCTGATTTTAAATAATTAAGACAGCGATTCGTCGTCATTTTCGCAAGATATGCTTTCATGTCCTTAATTTGGTCGGGATCCAGCTTAAGCTGCAGGAATAAATCATGAACGATATCTTCTGCATCGGTAACAGATCCAAGCATCCGGTATGCGATGGAAAAAAGAAAAGGTTGATATGTCTTATATAATGTATCCAACTCCACTTGCTTCACCTATTTTCTATCAAATTCAGTTTTCGAGAACCTATGACCCTTTCCATAATTATTCTCTAAGCCAATCATTTATCCTTCTTCACCTGATTAATTCAAACAGCATAAAAAGAGCAGTAAAAGAGCTGCTCTCAGACTGTAGATAAACTAGCTCCCTACCGTTCAACAGGATTCCTTTTTATGCCCCCCTTTTTGTTTGGATACTCATTTATCAAGGTGCTTCATACCATACGATATCATCAAACATTTTTACAACCCTCGGTATGAAGCCTTCTTCATAATCTTCCGGGTATTGAACGATCGCATAGTAAACGCGGTCGCCATGTTGAAAAACCGACACTGTACCCAATATTGAATAATTACTGCCCTTCTTACTAATGTCAAATTCAACCTCAGACCAATCAAATCGGTTCGGCGTATTATCAGATCGCTGTTTAATCTCAAAGTCATTGCTTATCACAACTTCCCTCGCAAACTCTGCCTGTTCTTCTATTGTCGCATTCGTACCCTCCCTTTTGGAAAATATCTGAACTTTGGCATCCTCATTTCTCTTGCCTGCAAAATTTGCAAAAACAATCATTGCATCTCCTTCACCAGAACTAGCCTCTTCAACGACCATGTCATCCACGATGTAGGTTGAGAATCCCAATGCCTGACTATGATGAAGCGTGAATTGGAATGGTTCTTCCATACCTTCTAATATGATCGTATCCGTTTTCGTATTTGGCAGATCTTTTGCCGGATCATCAACCGATTCACCTGGAGGATCTTCATCTTGCCCGTCGGTTTGCTTAGGATTATCATTTGGCTTTTCTGAAATTGTCGGAGATTCCTTGCTTTCCTCCTGGACTCCTTTACAAGCACTAAGTCCAGTTACCAAAAAAACGGCTGCCAAAATCAACAATATCTTTTTCATTGGAACCCTCTTTTCATGTGTTTTAACAAATTATTATACGGTCCCATATGGAAAAAAGTTACACTGCCCTTCTGAAGTATCAGACTTTATCGACTAAAAAAAGATCAATACTCCACTCTTTCCGAAAAGGAAAAATATGAAATTGATTCACTTTTGATGCGTTTATATCTTTATTTAACTAAACTATTCGATAGATAGTTTGAATAGGGAGTACTTATTAAAACGAATTTGAATATATGATAATATAAAGAATCGCACGTCAAAAGGCCGCCAATTGGCGGCCTTCATAACTTCCCTTGCCTTACTACTAATTTGAAAAATAAATGTTCATGTATCGTTTATGGTTAAGATCCAATGCTATGTTCTACTGCAGTATCCCAACTAGGAAAATAATACAATGCATTTTTCATTAACTCCGGATCTGACTTCTTTACCTCTTTCTTTCGAGGTGGCTTCCCTTCTTTTTCTACCAATGCAGAAATTTGATTCACGACTTCTTCAACACTCATATTTACTTCCATCTCTGTTCCCTCCTTCTTGCTATTATTTATATATTTTCCCAATTGGTGGAAAGTAATACAATTTTTCTTTAGCTAAACTGAAATCATCGTACAGACAAAAAGCCAACGAAATCGTTGGCTTTTTGTCTAAATAATTCACAAATGCTTTTTCCAAGTATTCTGCATCATCCATATAATAAGACAGGGACCCTCCTCGGCGCTCTTTCCCGCAGGAGTTCCAATCAACTGGAATATTTTTTCAAAAAAACTGTAGGCAAACTGACTTTTCTGGAGTTTGTCTGTACAGTCTGAAAGGAGAAAAATAACTATCTTTTACAATCGCAACATCAATCTCACCTTGCATAAGCAATTCCATCATTTCCATACTGAAGCCCGTAACAACATTTAAATGGAACATAGGACAATTAACCATGTACTCTTCCAAATTGAAAGGCAGGTTATAAAGTCCAAAATGGCTGCTTATACCTAATTTAAATATTGTAAAATTAAACAATCTTTTTCATCCATACGATTTCCCCACCCTTAATAGTTTCACAGCCTTTTCAGGGGTTCCTCTATCATTCTATGTAAAGCGATTTGCTGCTCCCCCTTCCTTCATATTAGCTCAGGAGTTGTTTCTGGATTTTGCTTAAAGCGGTTTTCATGATGAGCTTCAATCGTTTGCAAGAAGCTTCGCATGGAGTTTGTCATATAAGCATCTTTACGGTGAATGAAGACAGTCGAGATATTGCCGTATTCTTCCGGAATAGCATGCACGTGCACTTTTTCATTGGCTGTAAGGTGTTTTACCGCCGATTGTGGTACGAGGGTAATGCCAAGGCCGAGTGTCACGCTGGTTAAGATCGTTTCCAATACATTGAACTCCATGATCCTTTTTGGCATCACTTCTTCTTCCCTCAGCCATTGTTCCAGTTTAGAGCGATAGCCGCACCCCTGACTGAATACTAAAAATGGTTCTGTTATGATTTCTTCAAGGTTGAATGTTTCATTTCTTGTAACTAATACAAGTTTTTCTGTACATACATCGTATGGCTGAATGAGCGGATGTTTAATCGGTCCTGTAACAAAAGCGCCATCCAGCCTGTGTTCAATGACATCTTTAATTAAGTCTTCTGTTAACCCAGCCTTTATGGATAAATCGACATTTGGATACTGTTTATGATAGGAGGCTAGAATCTTGGGAAGATCGCTGACCGTTTCAACTGTACCGATGTTCAATATCCCTGTAGGTGTTTCACTATCCAGGAATACTTGCTTGAGTTCTTCCACATCAAGCAAAATTTTGTTTACATACTCCAGCATCTTTCTGGCCTCTGCAGTTAAAGACATGCCACGTTTATGTCGATTGAATAAAGGCGTCCGTAACTCCTGCTCTAAATGCTTAATCCTCGCCGTTACATTGGATTGTACGTAATTCAATTCAACAGCCGCCTTACTTACGCTGCCATATTTAGCGACGCACTGGAATATTTGCAAATCCCTCATTTCCATAAAATTGACCCCCTTCCTCAACTATCATTAATAATGATGATTATATTCATTTTAAGTCATTTTACATGATAATGACTTTATCATAAGGTGTGTATAGGAATTAAATCAATCATTATTTTTGAGGGGAAGCTTTTATGAAAAAAAATCAAGTTTTAATCGGTGCACTTTTATGTTTGACTGCCAGCATTTCTTGGGGAGCAATGTTTCCAGTTGCAGAAAGGGCCCTAATGTATATTGATCCTTTTTATTTCGCTTTTTTGCGATATTTAGCTGTTAGCGTAATTTTAGGGATATTGCTTTTCATTAAAGAAGGTAAGAAGTCTTTTAGCCTGGAAGGGAAAGGAAAGAAATTATTGTTTTTTGGGACGATGGCGTTCACTGTATACAACTTTCTCATTTTCGCAGGGCAAGATTTACTGGGACATAACGGGGTAATCGTTGCTTCCATCATGGAATCATTAATGCCCATGATTTCAATTTTAATAATGTGGGTTTTCAAAAATGCCAGACCGATGAAGTATACCGTCGCCAGTATGTTCCTTGCCTTGATAGGGGCCATTCTTGTCATTACCAATGGCAACTTATCATTTGTATTTTTATTGAAAGATAGCATCATCCCTATCCTTTTCATTCTTATCGGGGTTATAGGGTGGGTTATTATACGATGGGCGGCAACCAATTTGATCGATGGTCAACACTTCGCTATTCGACTTTAACATGCATTTTAGGAACAGCAGTATCAGCAATCATAACATTCCTCGCAACTGCAATGGGCCTGTCTGTCCCTACGGCAGAGGTTATGCAATCCATTTATGGCGAGATGATTTTCATGATTATTTTCCCTGGTGCCATAGCCCTTTTAAGCTGGAACTTAGGCATTAAACTTTTAACGCCGATCAATGGAATCCTATTTATCAATTTAGTTCCAATAACCACGTTGGCCATCGTTTTTATCCAAGGAGGATCACTATCATCATACGAATTACTGGGAACTTTTTTAGTGATATATGGTTTGATTCAAAACAATTATTTTCAAAGAAAAAACTTGCCTTCCCAGGTTGAGAAAATGAATCCAAGTGAAAAGAATCATCTAATTAAAGGTACACAACATCAATAGGAGGGCAACAATGGATTTATTAACGATTATGCTAATCTTTGGATTGGCTGTACTTTGGGAATTGGCAACGATTAATAAGAATGTGAAAAAGCTGAATGAGCAAAATGCTGAATTGATTAATTTATATAATGAAAAAAGTAATTCAATAAAATAATACAACGCAAAAAAGCCCGTCATATAGAGAGGCTTCAGACTGTAGTCAAACTCGATGAAAATCGAGTTTGATTACAGTTTTTTTGCTTGCACAAATTTGGACGTTGATTTCCACTTCAGGCACTCGCTTTCCGCGGGCGGTCCGGGAGCCTCCTCGGCGCACTTGCGCCTGTGGGGTCTCCCTTGGACTCGCTCTTCCCGCAGGAGTCTCGCACCTTCCGTTCCATTCAACTATGTTTAAAAGTTTGGATAGAACCCTTTTTGCCTACAGGCTTTTTTGCGAAGATCGTACTATTCACCAAGCTTCTTCCGGATATCCGCCGCTACATTCTTTAATGCCTTTTTTGATCCCCGCTCTAAGTCGTGGTTCAATTTCCTTTCTTTGTAGCTGACAAATAAAGAATTGAGATCATAGCCTTCAGGATATAAATCGACGGCCTTTATTTCAAGCTCGAGCCTATTGGCATGAACTTCCTTGAAGGTATCTTCGAAAAGTACGACGACATTATTGAAGGAATCCTTTTTCTTATAAACGATCGCGTATCCATTCAGATCGCTTACCTTCACTTTATCACCGACTTCAAATTCATAAGATGATTCTTTAGGAACGGCTGCTGGCTTCGCTTTTTTGATTTTGCCTTCCTGTACACGCTCCAAGTCGTAGTCTTTATTTTCGATATAGAGCTTTGCCTTTTGCAGAACCTTTTCACGGACATTCATTTTTTGGGCTATCCACAGGGCATTGCTTTCCCCGGATTGACCGATCAACAGCTTATATTTGGGCTCTAGTGTTTCACTGTTGAATTGCATGGCCGCATTCATGAAATCACTGTGAATTTCCGAATAGCGCTTGATTTCACCATAATGGGTCGTCGCAACAGTTATGCAGCCCCTTTGATAAAATTCCTCAAGGATGCTAATCGCCAATGCTGCTCCTTCATTCGGTTCCGTTCCGCTCCCGATTTCATCGAACAGCAGCAAGGAGTTATTGGTTATCGCCCCCATGATTTCCGAGATGTTTTTCATATGCGACGAAAACGTGCTCAGTGCATTTTCAATGCTTTGATTATCACCGATATCGACGAATACTTGATCAAAGACGGCAAGCTCCGTCCCCTCTTTCCCTGCAACATGCAGTCCTGACATGACGGCCAATGTAAGGATGCCGACCGTTTTCAGAACGACTGTTTTCCCCCCGGCATTAGGGCCTGTAATGATCAAGCTGCGATAGTCCTTACCGATTTCAAAATCCAAAGGTACGCTGTCTTGCGGCAAAAGGGGATGTTTACAGCTCGTTAATTTAATATAACCGTGATCATTGATTTTCGGTTCGATGGCATCCATGCTTTTACTGAATTTGGCTTTAGCAAAGATCATGTCATATTGACTGATTAACTCGATGTTTATCTTGATCGGTTTCAGCTGTTCGAAAACCGTTCCGGATAATGTGGCCAATAGTTGATACTCTTCCATCGATTCTTCCGCTTTTAAGCTTGCCAATTCTACATTCAATTTCGTAACAGAGGCAGGTTCAATGAACACGGTAGCCCCTTTTGCGGATACTTCCACGATCGTTCCGGCCACTTGATTTTTGTAGGAGGCTTTGATCGGGATGGTGTAGCGGTCATCCTTTTTACTGATGAAAAATTCCTGAATGAACTCTTTATTGGCTCCGCTCTTCAAGAACTTATTCAGCCGTTCCTCTATTTTACTTTCTGTCTTGATGATTTGGTTCCTGATCCGTTTCAGGTCCTTGCTTGCTTCGGAAACAACAGCATTTCCCTTTATGGTGAATTGGATTTCTTCTTCAATGCCCCTGAATTCAGTCATGGAGCGGGCATAGGAATGCAGTGTTGGTGCAAAGAACTCTTTATCGGTCATGAATTTCTTGATATTCCTGCAGCCTCTTAGGAAGTCTGCTATCGCCACTAACTCTGACGGCTCCAAAATCATTCCTTTTTCCAGTTTGTCGATATGGAGGCCAATATGTGAAATGCCTTTTAAGGGAATATGGCTTTCCGCATTCAGTAAGTTCCTTGCCTCCGTGGTCTCGTTCAAACGATTTTTAACGACCTTCAAAGTGCTGCTCGGCTTAAGCTGATCCAATAACGCTTTTCCTAAACCGCTTACACAATGTTTTTTCACCATTTCCTTGAGTTGGATATATTGTAATTTTTCATAAGTCATTGTATTCATCTAATGATCCTCCTTGAATGAGTGAGTGATTAAAGTTCCCGAATCCAAAAAATGCCCGCAATGGTCCCCCTACCTTTACAAATGAACAAGCCATTTGAGTAGAAAGCTCCTGCGGGCATCGGCCTTATCCATGGATAAGTACCTAAAATCGATAACAAATTGGGCAGCTCGAATAGACCTGCGTACACAAAAAAGCATGATAGGACAAATCCTACCATGCTTTTCGCCGTAACACCTGCATGTTACACGATTTATGGAAAAGGAAGCAGTCTTAAGGTAGGTATCCACAATGCAGAATTGCACTGTGAAAAAAGGCATACTTAATCCACTGACATATCAGTGATTAAATACCTTATTCAACTAAATTAGTTGATACCTACTCCCGACATAAAACACCACACCTTTTCTTAGATTGGAATTAACATACCATATCAGTAAGAAAGAGTCAATTATTTTTTTGACATTTTCCAAATTTTCATTAATAGAGGTGATGTAATGGATCATTCTATTCAAGCGAAAAGTAAAGCTGTGACCTACCACTCTATCCTCAGTTGCCCCTCTATTTTATCATATATCCCCTATAATAGTAATTATATGTAAATAAACAAGTCCAGCTAACATTTGATGTTAAGGCATTAAGAAAAGGGGATTATCCATTGGATAATCCCCTTTTCGTTTTAAGCTTCATCACTCATTATGAGAGGGACTGTTTTCCCTTCGTTCAGTTATGACCTCATAGTAATTCATGATCTCGCCAAGACATATAATGTCCTCCGTTTGCATCAATTCGTCAATATCATCTATTTCGATAGAACCGCCTGTTGTTTCCATCGATGTGGCTGGAACGGAACTCGGGATGGCATAAAACATATCCGCTACGCAATCTTCACTTGCTTTAATCATTTCCTTCACGCCGGAAATGCCGAAAACATTGGCCATTTCATGCGGTTCCGGCACGATCGTCGTCACGCCATTTTTGATTAACCCGTAGGAAAAGGTCGCAGGCGTCACCATCGTACTTTCAATGTGGAGATGGATATCGATCAGACCTGGAACCATATACTTCCCCTGTCCATCGACGATTCTCTCCGGCTCGAAAGCATCCAATTCACGTTCTCCAATATAATAGAACTTACCATCCTTGATGGCTGCATTCCCTTTAATGAATCTTTTAAAATAGCTGTTAAACACGTTGATATCCCTTACAAGCATATCCATTCGCATAACTTCCCCCCCTAAGCTAGTCAACAAGCACCATCTGGTTTCTCGGAATTTCAAGGATGATTTCCTGACCCGTCCGATAGCATTCCGCCATTTCCTTGTTCACAGTGAAATCCCCTATTGGAGTTTCAACGACATATTGATAGCTTCTTCCCAGATAGGTACTTACCTTGACTCGGCCAGATAAACTATTTTCCTGAACAGCTCCCGTGTTATCTTTTTCCCTGATCAACAGATCGTCCGGCCTGATGGCTCCTATTTTTCCCGTTGAATTGGTCATCTGTGGATCCTTGTGCAGTACAAATGAGTATCCAGATTTGTTCAGTTCAATTTTACCGTCATGATCCGTCCGCTTATCGAAGTCAATGAAGTTCTTGAAGCCGATGAAGTCAGCGACAAACTTGGTTTCAGGATATTTGTAAATGGTCGCAGGGTCACTAAGCTGTTCGATGATCCCTTTATTCATGATCGCCACCTGGTCGGATATCGAAAAGCATTCTTCCTGGTCATGGGAAACATATACCGTTGTAATCCCCAGCTCTTGTTGGATACGGCGAATTTCGACCCTCATATTCACCCTTAAGTTGGCATCAAGATTACTCAATGGCTCGTCAAATAAGAGGATGTCCGGCTCAATCACCAGCGCCCTGGCAATCGCGACCCGCTGCTTTTGCCCTCCGGAAAGCTCTTGGGGATATCGTTTTTCAAAACCTTTTAAATTAACGATCTCGAGCACATTCATTACTTTTTTTTCGATTTCACTTTTAGAATTCTTTCTCAGACGGAGACCGAATGCAATATTATCGAATATCGACAAATGCGGAAATAATGCATAGTTTTGGAACACAAAGCCAAAATTCCGCTTGTTGACGGGCACTTTCGTATAGTCCTTTTCCTTGAATAAAAACTTCCCTTCGTTCGCCTGTAAAAACCCGGCAATTAAACGCAGGGTCGTCGTTTTCCCACAGCCGCTCGGGCCAAGAAGGGATACCAGTTTCCCTTTTTCAATCTCTAGATGGAAATCTTTTAATATATTCTGTTTGTTATATGCTACAGATATATCTTGTAAAGTGAATAAAGCCACCCATCATTACCTCCTTTATCGTTTTGTGAAATAAGACAATCCCATGAGCCGTTCTACTATAAACATGAAGAAAGCCGTTATGAACATGAGCAATACGGAAATGGCCGAAATGGTAGGATCGAAGTAGTTCTCCACATACGTCAGCATCTGAATCGGAAACGTACTTACCCCAGGGCCAGTCATATAAACTGAAATGTCTACATTATTGAAGGATTCCAAGAAGGCGATCATGACTGCCGCCAGAATTCCTGATTTTATATTCGGGAGGACGACTGTAAAGAATGTGCCCAATTTACTCGCTCCGAGACTCTCCGCCGCTTCTTTAATGGAAAAGTCAAAGTTTGATAAGCTTGAAGAAATCACACGGATGATGAACGGCAGCATGATAACAGTATGTCCCACAAACAGGGCCGTATATATCGGAAGCTGATAAGTCCCCACAATATAACGTAAAAACGCAAAGCCCAGCACAATTCCCGGTATTAATATGGGAGAAACGAAAAATGCATTAATCACGCTTTTCCCTTTGAAATCAAACCGGCTTAATGCATAGGCAGCCGGCACTCCCAGTAACAGTGCCAAAAGGTTGCCTGCCAGTGAAACAAGGATGGACGTTTTAAAAGCGACCAAAAACATTTCCACATTAAAAATTTTTTCGTACCACCTTAAAGAAAACTCTTCCGGCGGGAACTTCAAAATATTTCCGCCTTCAAATGACGTAACGGATATGATAAGCAAAGGCCCTAGTAAAAAAAGGAACACCAGGAGAGTAAACAGGGCCAATCCTCGATTTTTTTCCTGCATACACCTCTACCCCTTTGGATTTAATTTTTTTGCCAAACCCTACATTATGCTTCTTTTCAAATGGCTCATAAACTTCAGGACGGAAGAAATCATCGGCGAATCCCCAAGTATCCACATCAAGAATCATTTTTTTCTTCATCAAGCACAACCATTACGCGTTTCTGCCAGAAATTAGCCTTTTCTGGGTTTAATGAGTTCAGGCATGAGTTAAAAAGATTCGTGGATCTCCAGAATACGCCGAAAAACATGAAGAACATCAAGCAGGTGGATTATTTCGCTAAACTGTATCAAGATCACTTAGGTATCATTGATAATACCTTTCATATAACGACATATGACAATATCCAAAAAGCTGTATCTTTCCTTACAAAGGCAAATAAGATTCATGTATATGGAATAGGAAGTTCAGGTATAGCGGCCCAGGAGTTCAAGTCCAAGTTTTTTCGAATCGGCTTAACTGTCGAAGCCATTACAGACCCCCATCAGTCCATGATGGATGCAGCTTTAAGTAACGAGAATAGTGTTGTCATCGGCATTTCCATTTCCGGAACGACGAAAGAAGTGATTTCTGCAGTTAAAATCGCAAAGAAGCAAGGCGCATGCATATGGGACAAAACATCTCTCCATTGCTTCCGCTACTATTGCTTTTTGATTTAATATATACAGAGTTGGTAGCTAAAGATTATAAAAACAGGATAAGCATCAGGGAAAAGACTTTAAAGGTATTAACCGAGACAGACTGACTTTTGGCCGATCCGTTAAAAACTTTCTTTCCTTTTAAACTAAATTCCTTATTACTGGC
Organism: Peribacillus sp. NPDC096448; assembly: GCF_044762675.1. NCBI lineage: Bacteria > Bacillati > Bacillota > Bacilli > Caryophanales > Bacillaceae > Peribacillus > Peribacillus sp. NPDC096448. The sequence goes on from NZ_JBIWEU010000003.1 coordinate 429,059, forward strand.
ATGTAACGTTCTTGAAGGCTTTCGGAAAGAAGACTATACGCAACTACTTTATTCTTGTACTGTTTGACTACATCCACGTGGTCGTTGTAAATGTACACATATAATCTAACATCGTTTTTTCCTCTTTTTACATCAATTATTATTGGAGTCCCGCTGTTCTCTGGATGTAAAAACAATTTCTCGTTCCCGGGGAAAATATGATTTTTTTTCAAAAACTTAGCTTCGTTAAAATAATTAAGCACTTCAATTTTATCTTCACCTTCCAAACGTTTTCCATTAAAGGTCACGATTGCATCCGTGTCACTAATTTCTGAATGCATTTTAAATTTGCTCATAATCCAATTCACTGCATCGGTCGGAAGACAGGTAACTAATAATTTAAGCAAACTTAAGATAATTGTCAAAATCAATACAGGCCATGTCATATTTGATCATCTCCGCTACATTATTATTTAATGATTAAAGTAAAGAGGCGGTCAGTTGAAGTGACCGTTCTATTAACGTTTCATTTTTAGTTAAAAGTTGTACTTGAAGGAGGGCACAAAACATAATCACCCATTTATTTTTCGTTTAAATTTTTTATCCATAAATGTGCCGAAAGGATTGTTCACTCAGCTTACAAAGGTGATTTTTTCAAGGTATCGATCAGATTCTTTCCGTTCATATTCCAGCCACATTTGTGAAAAAATTCACATTTCCACACAAATAGAGTATGACTTTGAATAACTCGTCAATGCATTTTAATATACTATTATAATAATCATTCATGTGATATCTTAGGCTGATTTTATTACGAAGTAGATGATGCCCACAGTTAATACTAGGGCGAGACCAATGTAAATATAACTAAGGTTCAACAAATTCCCTCTCGTAGCTGCAGAATAATCACTATCACTCTTCCCCGCTAATGAAAGGGTGCCAACCAGGGCAACTAAACTAATGGATACTACTAATATTACACTTACCGTCATGAATCAACGCCTCCCAATATTATTATCTATTTTTGAACCATCTCAATCATTCCGATTCTCATCGTATATCGCAGTGTAACTACATAAAGATCGTGCTTAATTTGCATGTCAAAATGACAGGTAGATCGCTCTTCGTGTTTACTGAGTAAATATATTAGAAAAAGCCTTCTTCTCTATAATAAAAGAACAACCAATTTTAGGACCATCCAATCAAGTGAAATTTCCACCATCCACTTGTTGAATTCTTTCGTTCATATACATAGAAAAACGCAAAGCGCCACTGAAGAAATCGCTAAGATACGGCGGATTGCAGGAACTCACGCCTAACTTGCTTTCTCGAAAAAGACAAAAAAAGAATCATCACTTTGTCATGATTCCAGCTAGTAGACAACAGGGGTTCGAAACGTAACTTTCACCAAATGATGTTCCTGAAACAACTGACCCAATACGAGTGCATGTAGCGGAAATCAAAGTCTATTTTGTACAAGCCATAAATAACTGTAGGCGACTCCATTATTGTCGAGTTTATCTACAGTCTTATGATGCCGATGATGGCACATTCCTTTTGTCGACAAAAGAGGTTCCATCTAAATGTTAAAACAAAGTTGATTGGAACGGAAGGTACGAGACTCCTGCGGGAAAAGCGCGTCGAAGGGAGACCCCGCAGGCGCTTGCGCCGAGGAGGCTCCCGGACCGCCCGCGGAAAGCGAGTGCCTGGAGTGGAAATCAACGTCTAAATTGCACAAAAAAAACTGCAGGCAAACTGCTATTTCATCAAGTTTGTCTACAGTCTGGAAACATGATGACTCTCTCTCGTGAGTATCCGAGCATATGATTATAAACTTTTTACAGCCTCTGCAAACCTTTTGATGCCTTCGTGAATGGAATCCTCATTTTCCCTTCCAAAAGTAAAGCGTACGTATTCCTTATTTGTACCTAGCGTTGAACCCGGGACATATATGACTCCTCTTTTGATGGATTCCTCCAGTAACTTTATTTCGTTCAATGGCACTTTCAGCCTACACCACAAATGAATTCCGCCATTTGGCGAATAATAATCCACTTTTTTTGGCAGGAATTGTTGAAGACTCGAAACCATTGCATCCCTTCTTTTTTTCAGATGCCTCCTTAAGCCGGCAATATGGGCAGGAAAATACTCTGAATCCAAAAAATCGTTTGCTATCCATTGAGTGAATGAACCATGACCGAAGTCAACCTGCTGCTTAGCATCCGATAGTCTATCTATGACTGATTTCGGTCCTATAATCCACCCAATTCTTAAACCGGAAGCAACGATTTTTGACAAAGAGCTTATATATAAAACATTTCCGTTGTTGTCCATCGATTTAAGAGTGGAAATTTCTTCCCCGGCAAAGGAAGTTAAACTATAAGGATCGTCTTCTATGACCGGGATTCCATATTCGGATGAAAGCTCAAGAATCCTTTTACGGCGGTTGATATGAAGGACAGTTCCTGTAGGATTTTGAAATATAGGGTTCAAAAAAATCATCCTGATCCGGTGTTTTTTATGGAGTTCCAGTAAATCCTCTGGGTTGATGCCGTCTTTATCAACCGGCAAAGGAAAAATCCTTAGCCCCGCGGATTGAAAGATGGGAAGGTTGTAACTATATGATGGATCTTCCAATACAACGGCATCCCCTGGCTTTAACAAGCATTGGACCACCAGATGCAGGGCTTGCTGTGCACCAGAAGTAATGAGTATAGAAGATGGATCCGTTTTAATTCTCCTATACTGTTTAACATGATCGGTTATCGTTTCCCTTAAAACCGCATTGCCTTGAGGGTGATCATAACCTAAGCTGCCAATGAAGGACCTATTGGAAATGATTTCACGCAAGGATTGGACTGGAAATAAGTCTTCTGAAAGCTCCCCACTGGCAAAGTTAATAAGGTTATGCCCTTCCGTCTCTTTACGTATTCTTTGGGTTACTGGCATATTGGGCAAAAAAGAACCCGCCTCGATATATCTATTCCAACTAGGGATACGTTTTCGGGTAATTCCCCAAATATCCTTGCTGATCATCGTTCCGCTTCCTTTTTTTCGTTCAACCAGCCCATTTGCTTCCAATTCATCATAAGCCGCAACAACTGTGCTTCTGTTAACTCCCAGTTCACTTGCCAAGAAGCGTTCAGACGGTAACGGCTTATCCAATAGGAATGTTCCATCAGCAATGCCACTCTCGATGTAAGCTGCTATTTGTTTATATAGAGGCTTCTTGGATTTTCTGTCAGTTTTCCATTCCATAAGCTACATCCTTTAAAATGTTTAGATAAAAGCGTACTGCATCAATAACTTTATATACTTATTCATTCCCAAAAGCAGTAAAACCTTTTTTTCAGTATAATCTTCAGCAGAGATTATTGCACTCTGCCATACTACAAAATAAAAACGAAAGCGTCCATCTCAAATGAAATGGAGGCTTTCGTTTCATCTTCTTCAACTATGCAGACTCCCCTTCAGCCAAGGGCGATTCAGATAGTGTCCGATCGGGATCTGGATCAGGCTCGTTTTCCTTTGCGGACCGTCCATCTTATAAAGTTCATCACACATATTCACATCAAAGCCGAGCAGCGGGTGCCCGTTCATTCCGAGGGCTGACGACGCCAGCAGTAATTTCTGAACGAGCATCCCTGCCTCCATTTGCTGGATCCGGTATCCTCTATATCCAAGTTGCGTTTTGGAATGATCCCGCTCACCAACTACATGTATGCAGATCGGCACTTGCTGAAAATTCATGATATCGAGGGACATTCCGTATTGCAATAGGAGCCGATGATCTCCTGGTTGTATCTGTCGTAAGGAATGTGTCGTGCTGTCATAATGGTATGCACCATCTTGTATATCTTCCACATTATATAAACAAGCATAGAGGGAAACGCGATTTTCGTTGTTCTCGTTTGTTCCATCCAAGTCATTTCGATAGGAGAACGAAGCGGTAGCCTCCTGCAGGAGAGCGGCAAGTTGCGATTGACTGACTTTCCCGAGTACGAAGTCCATTTCAGGTGAAAATCGCTTTCGGCAAACTGATGCCAAGTCATAGGACAACCGCTTCACGATAGGAAGGGCTACAATTTTCCCTTCGGATTCCGCCCCATCCTTTGGATGGATCCGCCGGAATGATTGGGTGGATTCGATCATCGATGCTTCATTCATTTTGATTAGCATCGGAAATTCCCTGATCCTCTGCGACCGAACATAGTGTTCAGGCTGAATCCCCTTCAATTCCAGCAATAATTCCGTCGAAGTGACAGGTCGGTCCATACTCCTTTCTTCCCTAAATCTACAAGTAGGTTCTGCCGATAAGGGGATCGCCGCATACGTGCTCTCTTCCTCTTCCGAAAGCCCGAGCAGATGATTGATGGCCCGATCAAGGAATTGGAAACACACCCCGGCAGCGATTCCAAAGCGTTTCGCCACTTCGAGCAACTGTCCAAGAAGCACGCCTGCATCAAGTCCTTGAAGACGGTATGAAAAGTTATTATATTTGTAGAAGTTTTTCCAAAACATCGTCGATACAAAAACCGTGCCGAAGCATGCGGACATATCAATGGTTCCACCAAGAGCCTTTGTTACATATGAATCAAAATTCCCTTCCCTCAGCAAAACCAACCGGTGGTGTGCCGCATCATAATGGTATACGCCAGCAGGTATTTCCTCCATCTTCAAGTATACGTACAATTCGCTTGGATACAAAGCTCCCCCTGAAGGTGGAAAACGCCGGAATGACTGCATGAGGTCCTCTGATTCCGAGGATCTCGGTACCTGACTGACTTGGGTCAGGCCATATGCATACCAGAGGAAATGACCGATTCCTTTGAGGTCCTGCTTTGATGGCCCGCTCTCTCCCTCGAGCGTCAGCGGCACCTCCAGTGATAGTGGAAATACAGGCAAGTCACGGTAAAGCTTATACGTCAGCGGCGCATCATCCCAATCCACTTCCCAATCCGGCGGACTTGCCTTTTCGATATCAAAATGTAAATTGTGCAAAAATGCCTCTAGACTCATCCTCCAACCTCCTACGTCACCGCTTATGGAAAAGGATGCGGATGCGGATTGAGCTGTTCGAAATCAAGCGGCCGTTCAGCATATCCAAGTTCCATCGGAACCCTCAGTATTCTCTCAAGCCCCGTTATGCGGGTAAGATGATGGCCGAATGTCATCGGCAGCATCCCTGGGATCAGCACTTTCACGCAATGTAATCCATTCCGTGCTATTTCCGGTGTCGTCTGATCCACCACAATCACCTCGAGTTGCAATCGGCGAAACTCCTGAAGGATTTCCTGCAAATCTTCCGTCAAGTCCGAATGGTTCACCTTTTCCCCGTATTCTTCAGCGAATGTTCGCATCGGGCGGTCATCATCCAGCAGAAACCGCAGTCGCTCTTCGGCTTGCGGTAAACCGTACAGCATGCCATGATCATCCATTTTCCGTACCAGTGAGGAATCATGCAGCATTTTCTCAACCTCATCCCGGTTTTCTTCCAATTTATCGTCAAGTGTCAGCATCATGCCAGCCAACTCGAAGACCGCGCTTTTGACAGCCCGGATCGGGTCCAGATGGGCCCCTGCCGCACAGATGATATTCAATCCTTTTTGTTTCCTGTTTTTCGCCAGCGCCCATACGCTCGGTATACCATGCTCCATCGTCGAATTAAATAAATGGATATCATATCCCGCTGCCGCCCTCGCCCTGTCAATCATCAGCTCAAGTTCTTTGTCATTTGCAGATTTTGGGTCAAGGCGTGTGAGGGGCAGCTGCGCATACCAAGTCAGCAGGAACGAATCACGTTCGATCACTTCCATGATGCCGTAGAAAATGGCCTCCTCCAAGCTTCCTCCTAAAGCGCAGCCATTTGAAGTTTCATAGACAAATCCATGACCGCAGCCCAAGCTGTAATAGGAAAGCAACTCCGGGACCAAGATCGGCCGCTCTTGCAAGAATGAGTGGCCCCACACCCAATCTATCGAGCGGTCAGGATTAAACGGTTGAAACGGGAAATCAGGCTGTGCATAATTTTCCTTCGAGTGCACCCCGATCCTGGTGGGATCGAGCGCAGAATCTTTCAGGTTGTTGTAGCTGTCATGTATGACTGTCCGTTTACCGCGGGGCTCCATTCCGCAATACCTTTCCAATCCCTCCAATATGGCCGTCATCTCACTGACCGCATATGAGAGAGTCCGGCCAGCCGCCCCCTCATCTCCTATGAACAAAGGCAAATTAACACTTACATCGGCAAATGGCGGCACAAGATCTATCATTTTATTGTTCAGGAATCCTGTACGGTGGTCCAAGTAATCCTTGGCCAGCACTTCTTTCAGCTCATCCATTGAACGGGTTCGGTAACTGTCTGGACTGATTTTCGGACTTGGCTGCAGCGAGATCCTAGCACGCTCCTTCGAGTCATCAGGTAATGTTGAGCAAACCGGACACAATGGATCTGGTAAAAATGAGTGCCACGAACCATTCAGCGTGTTCAGGCTGATTAAAGAAACATGCCCTTCCGACCGGGCGCGCTCTCCTTTCATCACCTTCCTTACCTCTGCACAAATCAAGTGGGCCATCTGTAAAAGGCCTGTGCGGGATGCCGCCGCATCACGCTCCAGCCCCCCATTTTCTTCCAGCAGCCGGCGGATTCCCCACATTTCTTTTCGATCACGCCCCGCCATGAGATGCCTTTGGTCCGCACACTGTGAGCAGCCAGAAACACCCGGGCGCACCAGCGGACCTACCACTCCCTCTCCAAATGATACGAACCCCCGCAGCCATGGAATGCCCGCTTGCCCTATTACCTCTTCCGCCTTTACATGGACAGCGGGATTCCAAGCATCTTGCAGCAGAAGGACCATCGCCGTCGTTTGTGGGATTCCTGCCTCGAAATCGGTTTGGCGATTCACCTGATATTGGCCGGACAGGTCCCCATGAACATGGTCGGCCAACACTCCTTCCCCGACAACCAATACGTCAGTTTTCACCCTGATTCCCCCTCTCGCAAAAACACCCCGAACACTCCTGCCATTTCTTCCTTCAAGAGAGGTTCCAGATCTAATTCGAAAACACAGATTCGCTTACTGTTCTTCTTCAAGACTTGAATGGCGGACTGTACCAATTCGGAATTCCCTTTCACCCCGCATGCAGGAATCACAAGATTCATCTTTTCTTTCTCAAGAACAGGCGATGCCACTATACCTGGGGCTGTGAGGCAAACTGTCTGGTTTTGGACTTTCATGACAGCCTTTTGCAACGCGTTCCGTAATGCGATCGTTACATTCAAACCGACAGCGCCGGACCAGCCATCGCTCGTTCCTGCCCAAACTACCGGGAAACCGGACACTTCCTCACCCAGCGCGATGATCGGATCTCCTTGCAGCCGGGTCAGCGCTTGTAAATAATACCTGCAGCGCTCATCTTCCACTTGAGCCAACTGCACCGTCAAAAGTTTCTCCTGGTTGAACCGCTTATTTAAAAACTCTGTATCCAAACTGCTTTGCAATCCACGGCAAACACATTCAGCAAATGTTTCCCCTGCTCCGACCCCGACCGATTCCTTTATTCCGTCTGCTCCCTGAAGCGGCGGAAGAGTCGCAACGAGCTGGCTGAGTGTTCGGGATACATATGCCTCAACTCCTGCAAGACCGGTTTCCCGCCTCGCTTCCTCATGCGTCAGATCTGAACGGATAATTTCGGGCAGGAGTTCGGCCGGACCGGACGACAGCGGATCAACAACCTGAACGCGGCATTGAGCCAACGGCAGCTGTTTTAAATCCCCCTCATCCCATCTATGAAAGATTCCGGATTCCGAGGATGTCAACCGGCTGAAATACATGAACACCTTCCCCGGATCACCTGGGTCCGCTTTCTGTTCAAGCCGCTGTTCAAAATCTTCGATCCAGGCAGCAGCCCCTTTTCCCGTCACCCCTGGGTGGGGAATGAACGGATGCCATTTCCCCTCCAATGTTTCCATATCCAACAGATAAAATTGATTGGCTTGTTCCGCTGTCGTAACGCCTGTAGCCTCTTTGAACCATTCGAATACCATTATATTGGCTAACATCGCCCCGGCTGTGGCGGAAAAGGAAGTCGGTGCCTGATTCTTTTCCAGCTCAGCTTGATGTAAACGATGCCACGCTGACTCCCAGCATCCCTTGGAATCCGGATGGACGAGCGGACCAGCCATGCCAACTTGATTGATGATCAACGCAGGAAACAGGATCTTTTCCCCTTGCCTGCAAACCGAATGAAGTTCTCTTAATTCCTCTATATCACCCTCCTGTGATACATATAATATCGAGTCAAAAGGCTGCACGATTTCCTGCCATTCAATCCCTGCTCCCTTCTTAAGCACAACCTCCTCTATGGTAACCTCGTCGTCCGTCTTACGCGCATGTGCCACAATCTCATTCAATCTTTTTCGATTGGTCGGTAACGTATCCGTAATGAGGATATGGAATTTGGGCAATCCGGATTCGATCAGTGAGGACACCAATGAAAGGAACAATGGTCCAGAGCCTATAGCCAACGCCTTTTTCTTTCGATATGCTTCAAAACGGTGAGCCCCGGAATCACCGCAGCTTTCCAGGAACTCGATTTGCGAAGCATACCTTTCAAGAACTTGTTCCCTTAATTGATGGGGACTATCCTGACTTACATCCCGAACAAACCCATTCCCGTACAAAACCTCGGCGATTTCCATCACCCGGTTCCGGTATGGGCCAGGCAATCCATCGGTCAACTCGCTTAATGTATGGTTCCCGTTGAACATCGGTAATAACTTTTCAATCCACTGAACGATCGAGGTGCCCTCCATACGGAACGAACTTATGTTATTCCTGAAATACACACCTCTGTTTGGTTCCGGAAGAAAAAACGTATCCCTTTTCACTTTCAAACGCATAGAAGGGGTCAAATTCATCATTCCGCTCCTCCTAACCCGATGCATTCTAAGTACTGCTATTAGCACAGCACTTCACTTTAATCCTATGTACGACAATTTGTCTCTTATGTCTAATGCTATAAAGAAAAGTCCCTGCTGCACCGCAGGGACCTTTCTTTAGAAGATCTGAAACCTTAACTGCCGCAACGTCCGCAACGTCCGCAACGACCACACCCTCCGCAGCGTCCACAACGACCACAGCGAAAGCAACCAAAGCAACCAAAGCATAAGAAACAGCCAAAACAACTAAAGCAACCGCCCACACCAATGAATTGTCGAGACGAATCATCCAAATTGTACTGGTTTTGGTCCCATGGAACTGGCTGAGTCACCTGAAAATCATCGACATTCAGATTTTGCAATTGATTTTGAAATTCATACATTTTATATAACCTCCGTTTATTAATTAATAAGGCAATGCTTAGAACTGGAAATCGAAACGAAATGGTCAGGGAATTAACAGCACATCAAATACTCCCTTCAACAAAATATGTAAGGGGATTGGGTATTGCTACTGATTTAAACGCCCATTTCACATTAAAAGACAAATGAAAAAACAGAAAACCGGAAGGTTAACACCTTCCGGTTTTCATGATCGCCTCTTAAATTAAGTCATTAAAAGTCACTTGGCATTTTCGTTTTCCTTTATGTATAGCACTTTTAATCGAAGTCACATTAGTTCTGCAGTTGTTCATAACGATTCCAGTTGACCGATTTTTCCAGCACGATTGATATCAATACCCCCATTATGAGCCCATTCGTCAAAAAGGGCTGTAATAGCGCGGGTAGGTTCGAAAATGCATTAGGCAGGATATTCATCAAACTCACGCCAATCAATACTGGTACGGCAAGCCGGAATATCGTGTCTGAAGTGAAATGCTGACCCCTGACGCTGTTGAAAGCCGTACCGAATAGCTGAAGGTAAGCAACGAACAATACTGCATTCCCGACTGTTATCGGCATCGTGGCCAGGAAAGAGATAAAGGGGGGGATGAGCCCAATCATGGTCAATAACATGCCTCCAAGTAAGAAGGGCTTCCTCTCATATATCTGAGTGCTCTGCAAAAAACCGATGGATGAAGTAAAAGGTGTATACGGAACAAGGCCAAGCAACGGAGAAAAAATGGTAAAACCGCCAGTCATGAATAAAGAATTTCGATACTGCTTGTGTTCAGCTTCATCACCGATCAATTCCGATGCAGCCTGAATGGAAGCGAACGTGTTACACAAATTCAGTAATCCTGCAAAAAAGGAAATCGCTATTATCCCGAATTGAAGGTTTGGAGCACCTAATGGGAAAAATGAAAAAGCGGCACCCGTCGATCCCATTTCCACCCTGGCCTCCGGAAATAGCAGCTCGTAAAAAATCCACCCCACCATAATCCCGATCAATATGGAGAAATTGCTTATGGTCCTTGGTCCTTTTATTTTTAATATACTTACTAGAAGTACGATCCCCACTGACAGGAAACTGACCGGGATGTTAATTTCCCCATTCTCCGTAATCCCCAGCATCCCCTTAAAAAAGACAAAAATGAGCTGGAACGTCAAAAGGAATAAATAAACCGTCATGACCATGGGAGTGAAAATCTTCTGGACATGAGAAATCAGGTTGAAGGCAGAAATAATGATGGTCACGACACCAGCGGCAATGAGGCCAGTAGCAATTCCCCCTCCTATCTCAGCATAACCGAGCCCTATGGATGGTGCAGATAAACCTAAATTCAGCATCACTCCCCACAATAGACCGGAGTGACCTTCCATAAGCGGATACTTATGCCCCTTCCACCCCTGAAACACGCAAGCGATCCCGGTGAAAATGAGCGAGCTTCTCATGGTCATTTCCGTAACATTGGGAGGAAGATCAAAAGCTGCGCCAATCGATATGGGCACAACTACCGTATTTGCAAAAATAAAAAACAACCATTGAAAAGAAGAAAATAGAGTCACAGAAGATCTCCAACTTTTCATAGATTCCATCTCCTTTGAACATGATACTTTTCAAACTCATGATGAATTTAATTATCCTTCCCTAAAAAGGCGATAGGACATCACCATGCTAATAAACGCGGTCCCGGATGGTCTGCTGCCATTGCTGATTTATGTCATATGACCTTTGCAGACGCATGTGATAACGTTACCATTAATAGTAACAAAGACTGTAGCTCCCTGCTAATTTGTTGGCTTGATTAAGGTTGAAAGGCCGGCAAGCAAAAGCGGGACATTTTATAATATAAAGACATGGGAGGGCTAACCAATATAGGCCAAAAAAAATCACTTCCACAGCATATAACATATGTAAATAAAAGTACACGGAAGCCGCCCAAAACGAAAAAGGAAATCCGGAAATATCCAGAAATCCTTTTTTGGTTCAGTCCTACCGTTCAATGGACTGCTTTTGTTTATATAGTGAACCGGAAACCAAGTTCCCCTTGTAAATGACCGCTTTACGTTCAGAACGCCTGGCAACTGCCTCTGCAGAACAGCTTGCGTCAATTAACACCAGACTTGCGGCATCTCCAACTTTCGGCCATACTTGGTTACCCTTTTCATCCAATGGGGTTTTTCCGCCAGTTATATACCCGAGTGTTCGGGAAAGCGAGACTTCGTCAATCCATTTGAAACGTTCTGCGAGCCTTCCTGCCCTCTCCAAGATGTCACCATTCCCAAGAGGTGACCATACATCAAAGATATTATCATTTCCTACTGATACTTCAACCCCTCTTTCATGTAATAAATCTACAGGGGGCATCTGCCTGTTAATCGGGACACTGGTGATGATGGAAATCCCCGCATCCTTAAGAATGTCAGCTAGTTCATAGGCTTCTTCCCTGGATACGTCCCCTATGCCGAACGCATGGCTTAATGCTACCCTGCCTTCCCAGCCCGCTTGCTTGGTCAGAGCTACCAAACGCTTCATGGTGAACGTGCCTAGATGGCCGGGATCATGTAAATGCAAGTCCACATCAGCATTAGCTTCCACTGCTAAATCCATCAATTGTACCAGCGATGCTTCAATATTGTTATCGACTGTTGCTGGATCCACCGCCCCGACGATCCCCGCTCCGTTTCGCAATGCCTCCCTGACAAGCTGGACAGAGCCGGACCGCAACAAACCGTGCTGCGCAAATGCCACTATTTCCGAACTGAGTCTATTGGAATAGCCAGCAAGCGCCTGCTGCACTTGCTCTAAGTTTTGCAATCCCGCTTCCGGATAGATATCAACATGGGTCCGTATATGTGCAGAGCCGGAAGCTAACAGGATTTCCAGTAAAGATTCTGCACGTTTACATGTGTTTGTTGAAATGGAAGGCAGAACCCGCTTCTCATTTTCAAAGCGTTCAATGACACTTGAAGAAGGAGTGCACGCTCTCCAAACATCCCCCATCAGTGTCTTATCAAGATGGACATGCTTTTCAATGAAGGATGGTAACGCCAGCAATCCTTTTGCATCTTCCACTGGTAAATCATCACGGATGGCTTCCCCATCTTTGACAATCTTCGTGATCTTACCGTCCTCCATCAACAGATGAAATAGCCCGGTAATCGTTCCTGTAACTCTTTCATTCTCTTTCCGGTAACCACATTCCAAACGAACATTCTTTAACCAATAGATTGTATTCATGCTCATCATCCCTTCTTGAAATAGATCTTCAATTCGACTTCAAGGCAGATTCACGGTCGAGTCCACCGTAAACCAGATTTCCATCGACCATGACCGCAGCCCGCTTCGATCTCCTGGCAACTGCCTCGGCAGCACATGATGCATCCACAAAAACCATACTTGCTTCATTTCCCACATTCGGCCATAAACGATTACCTTCATGGTCCAATGTCCTGACCCCGCCCGTAATGAATTGGAGCGATTGAGACAACGCATACTCGTCCTTCCAGTTGTACCTCTCGGCCAATCGGCCTGCCTTTTCCAGCATATCCCCAGTACCGAACGGGGACCAGGAGTCATAAAAGCCATCACAACCGAGAGCAACATGGACACCTTTTTCATGAAGTGATTCAATCGGGGGAATGACCCGGTTGATCGGAACTGTAGACATGATCGCTATCCCCAGGTTTGATAATTCACTGGCCACTTCATTTGATTCTCCTCTTGAAACATCACCAAGTGCAAAAGCATGACTGATGGCCGCTCTGTTTTTCCACCCTGCTTCATCAATCAAAGAAGCCAGTTTCTTGATCGTATATAAACCAAGATGACCGGGATCATGTATATGAATATCAATATCCGCATCAAATTCAACAGCCAAATCGACCATTTCATATAGGGATGCTTCTATATTATTATCCACCCCGCCCGGATCCAGGCCGCCCACCAAGGATGCCCCTTCTTTCATCGCTTGTCTCATCAACCCTTTAGAATTCGTTCTTAGCAGTCCATGCTGCGGGAAAGCCACGATCTCGTATGTCATTTTCCCTTTGAAGTCATATAGTGCACGTTGAATCTCTTGCAAGTTCTTCATTCCGATGTATGGATCGATGTTTACATGCGTCCTTACATGCGTTGCCCCGCCGCTTAACAATAATTGAAGCATCCGTTCAGCCCGGAGCCGTCCAGTTTCAGCCAGTTCAGCAAGCTCTTTTGCTTCTAACTTTAAGCGTTCGATTAAATTCGGAACCGGAGTGCATGATTTCCATGGCAGTCCTAAATAAGTCTTGTCAAGATGGTTATGCATTTCTTTAAAAGGAGGAAGTGCAAGCAGCATTCCCGCGTCGTGAACAGGGTCTTCCGTTTTCAAAGGCATACTTGAAGCCAATTGCAAATCCTTTATGATCCCATTTTTTATATACATGTTGTATACAGCTGTCTTCGTCCTATCAATTCGTTCATTCTCAAAAACAAATCCAGTATCAAGCGTAACGTTTGTAAGCCAGTATGCTTCATTCATCGAATCACTCTCTTTAATAGAAGATTAAACACCTGTCGTCTCAAAAGATGAAATAGATCCGCTAACAACATTGCCCCTGAAGATGACAGCGGCACGCTTTGCCCTTCTGGCCACCGCTTCCGCTGAACAGCTGGCTTCAAGCAAAACGATATTCGCCTCATCCCCGACATTAGGCCATGCCTTGATCCCGTCTTGGTTCAATGGGGTCTTTCCCCCTGTTATGAATTGCAGGCTTTTCGCTAAGGAACGTTCATCAATCATGCGAAACCTCTCTGCAAGGCGACCGGCCTTTTCCAGATTGTCCCCGATGCCAAAGGGTGTCCAATGATCAGTGATGCTGTCATTACCCAATTCCACTTTCACCCCTTTTTCATGAAGCAGGGGGATTGGGATCGTTCTGAAGATGGGCACAGTGGATGTAATCGATATTCCTGTTTCCGAAAACCTTTCGGCTATGCCCGTTGCCTCTGGGACTGAAAGATCTGCCAAACCGCTTGCGTGGCTAACCGTTACCCTTCCTTGCCAGCCAGCGTCTTCCGTCAGTGAAGCAAGACGCTGCATGGTGAAGAGTCCAAGGTGATCCGGATCATGTAAATGGACATCGATATCGGAATTGGATTCAACCGCGATATCCATGATCGTTTCAAGTGACCGCTCTATGTTTTCATCAATGGTGGCTGGATCCACGCCCCCTACCAAATTTGCCCCGTTCTTCATGGCCTCCCTTATTAACCCGACGGAATCGCTGCGTAATAGTCCATGCTGTGGGAATGCGACGATTTCATACGTCAATTTATCCTTATATCCTTCCAGTGCCTGAAGGGTGGCTTCTAAGTTTTTAAGTCCAATGACGGGGTCAATGTTGCAATGTGTGCGTATATGGGTAGATCCGAAGTCCAATAATAAATCGAGCATTTTCCCTGCTCTAACTTTAGCGGTAGGCAATAATTCAGGCAGTAAGACCTGCTCTTCCTCTATCCGCGTTTTCACGCCATTAATGGCAGGCATGCAAGCCTTCCACGGACCGCCATAGTACGTTTTATCAATGTGGATATGCATTTCCTTAAACGAAGGGACCATCAGGAGACCGTGAACATCATGCTGCGGATCCTGATCCGTTATCGATTCCTTCGCCGATAAAATGGAGGAAATTTTCTCATTTTCAATCTTGATGTGGTAATTACCGGTTTCAGTGCCGGTGATCGTTTCATTTTCATTATAAGTAAAACCATTTTCCAAGCGGACATTCGTTAGCCAATACGATTGAGACATTAAACTCACCCTTCCATTCCAGATTGAATATGCATCACTTTCATTATAGTTTTAAAGAGCAACAAATAATTTCAGAATTTTTACTCGTTTTTATGTTATTTTTACTTATTGTGCCAAAGAAAAAGGCTCATCCTAATGGATGAACCCTTTCAGACTGTAGACAACTCGGTGAAAACTCAGTTTGCCTGCAGTTTTTTATTTGAAAAATTCAATTGATTTCAGAGATCCGCTCCCTTTCCGCCGACTGTCTGCCAAGCCTCCTCGGCGCAAGCGCCTGTGGGGTCTCGGCCAGCCAGTAATTCGGCAGGAGTGTCGCAAATCTCTTCAATCCAATGTAGATTACAGGAAAAAACCATAAAGAATGGAGCACTTTGTTCGACCCGCTGCACTGTCTTGGGCCGTTGACGCAATTAATCGACCTAAACCACAAAATATTCGGCCTACACCGCACTTTATTCGACCGTTCACGAATTTTTTTCGACCTTCACCTTACTATTCGGACTCCAATCCTCATTTCTGGCTACAGTTATACTTCCTTGGACGCGCTTTTCCCGCAGGGGTCTTGCACACCCGTTCCAATCAACTTTGTTAGAACACTACCATATCTAAGGAATTGAAAATGTTGCTTTGGGTCAGTTGGTCGGGAACATCATTTGATGAAGGTACGTTTTCCCAACCTCTTTCGTCTACAAACTGAAAGGCTTACCCTAATGGAAACCCTTTAAGTCTGTAGACAACTCGATGAAAACTCAGTTTGCCTGCAGTTTTTTATTTAAAAAGTTCAATTGATTTCAGAGATTCGCTCCCTTTCCGCCGACTGTCTGCCAAGCCTCCTCGGCGCAAGCGCCTGTGGGGTCTCGGCCAGCCAGTAATTCGGCAGGAGTGTCGCAAATCTCTTCAATTCAATGTTTCGACCTTCACCTCACTATTCGGACTCCAATCCTCGTTCCAATCAATTTTGTTAGAACATTTAGATAGAAACCATATCTAAGGAATTAAAAATGTTGCTTTGGGTCAGTTGGTTCGGGAGCATCACTTGATGAAAGATACGTTTCCTAAACCCTGGAAGGGCTTACAAATCTTTCTCCTTATCTGCCCATCACTTTATCGTTACGTCATTTATCTCCAGATAACCTGAAGGGCTGATTGAAAACCCTTTTACTTCTTTGGCGACTGCAGCAACATTTTCTATGACCCTAACAGGAATGTACGGGGTGTCACCCATTTCGATTTCCTGTGCCTCCGCGTATAGTTCTTTGCGTTTCCCTTCTTCTTTTTCCTTCCTGGCTTCATCTATTAAACGATCAACTTTTTGATTACTGTAAAAGAATGTGTTACCTGCCGCTCCCTGTGAATCAGTATGAAATAGATTATATTGGTTATAATCAGCATCCCCTGTCGCGTTTCTCCAACTGATGATGAACATTTCCGATTGTCCTTTATTCACTTGTTCCACGAACGAACCGTACTCCATGACCTGTACTTTCAAATTAATTCCGATCCCTTTAAGTTGGGATTGCAGGACCTCAGCCAAGTTGACTCTTTCTTTACTGTCCATTGTCAGGATGGTTGCATCCAAGCCTTTTGAATATCCAGCTTCGGCCATCAGTTTCTTCGCTTCTTTTAAATTGTAATCATAGGCTTCGAGATCTTCGTTGTACCCGAATACTTTAGAGCCCATCAAGGAGTTCGCCTTTACTCCCACATTATTGAAGACACCCTTGATGATCGAGTCCATCTCGATGGCATGGGCGATGGCTTTACGGACCCTTACATCATTGAACGGTTCATTATTGACATTGAACCCTAAATATTCGGTTCCATACCCTTCACTGCGGTAAACATCCATTGCCGGGGATGATTCCACCTGGTCCATGACAGCTACAGGAAGAGGCTCGGCGATATGCGCTTCACCGGTTTCTATCATCGATATCCTCGTGGAGTCTTCCGGTACGACCTTGAAGATGACCTTGTCCACTTTTGGCTCGTCTCCCCAATAGCTGTCGTTTTTCGTCAATGTGATTTCCTGGCCTGGGGACCATGAATCAAAAACGAAAGGACCGGTTCCATTCGGTTCCTGGATAATCTTTTTGCCATACTTTTCAATCGTTTCCGGACTGATGATTCCGCCTTCGTGATTCGCCAATATGGAAAGGAGAGGGGAAAAAGGTTCCTTCAGAATGAATTGCACGGTAAATTCATCAACCGGTTTCACTTCTTTTACCATATCGAATACTACTGCTCTGGGAGAAGCGACCTTCGGATTCAATAGTCGATCAAACGTCTTTTTTACTGCGTCTGCATTAAATGGCGTGCCATCATGAAACTTTACACCTTCCCTAAGCTTGAATTCCCAGGTCGTGTCATTTATTTGCTTCCATTTTTCTGCTAGCATTGGCTGTATCTCACTATTCTCATCCCGTTGTACAAGACCTTCATAGACTTTATGGTGAGTGACGCTAGCGGCGTTAATCGTGGACATGAACTGCTGATCCAAATTCTCGGCGTCGGATAAGCGGGCAATAACCAATGTACCCCCTTCGTTTGATGCTCTGTTCGGATCACTTTCTGTTGTGCTTACGTCATTGTTAGAAGAACAGCCTGTAATGATGATAGCCATGATCATGACTAGAAAAAGCTTTCCTGCCCCACGTTTTAACCCCATGGTCTTCTACCTCCCAATTTCATTTTTTGAATATTTATCTAATTATAGGAAATATTCTGACTATTTTTTTCGAATATCTTTACTATGTTTTTCATTTTCTTTACTTGTTTTCACAAATGGCTTCTGTATCGCTTATCGATTCCACGACCTTGAATGATGGCTTAAACAATTCTTTTTCGGGAAGCTCCTGATAATCCCTTTCCATATATCCTCTTCTCATCTTATTAAAATATTGCTGCCCCTTATATTTGATTTCCGTTAAATCAAGATCGGGGATTATTTGATCCTTCATGACTACCTTTCCATTGATGATCGATAATTTAACGTCCCTCCCAGACCCGCTTACGAACATGGTTCGAATCGGATCATCGATTACCCCCATATGGAAACCGTCCAAGTCAATCGCGATGATATCCGCCTTGGCCCCCGCTGCGATGCGACCCAAATCGTTCCTGCCAAGAAAAGCTGCCGCATCAAGTGTGGCTGACCGAAAGAAATCGGCATAGACAGAGCCTTCCGTTTCTCCTTCCGCCAGCCGTGAGAGCATGCTGCCTGTCCTGACGTTCTGGAACATATCCGGAGGGAATGTGTCCGTTCCAAGGGCTATATTGATCCCAGCCCGTTTATATTTGGCAAAAGACTCTAAAGCCTCCCCATGCCTCCCGATGATCAGCGGGCAATGAATCACCGTTGTATCCGTTTCAGCAAGCAGCGCCAAGTCATCACCCTGTCCGTATTTCGCTTTACTATATCCTGAAATAAAGTGGGCGTGCGGGATCCCTGTTCTTGGACCGAGAAAGCCAAGGTCGTACAAATATCTGATCGGTGTAACATGATGGGCTTCCCAGATGGTGTTGAATTCAAAACTTCCTTGTGCAGCATGAAGCTTTATGGGTACATCCAATTTTTCACTATAATATTTAATCTGTTTTAATTGATCTGCCGTTTGGGACTCTATACGTTCTGGAGCAAGCATCCCTCTAACCATGCCTTCATGGGCTCCATCGAATTTTTCTACAAACTCGACCGCTTTCCGTAACCCCGCTTCACCAGCTTTTTCATCCCAATGCAGTTTAATTTCCCCGTTTGGCTGGACGGCTCTCATTCCTGATTGGAAACTCGGTCCAAGGTAAATCCTTAACCCCAATCCAGCGGCATGTTCTGCCGCAGCTGCCAATTCATCATAGGTTTCAGCCCAGCTTTTATAAAAGACGGAAGTAATGGGCATCGCCGTCGTCACGCCATGAAGTATGAGCTGTGAATAAGCATATAGTGATTTAAAAGCTTCTTCTTCCTCGGTCATTAATTCAGAATGTCCGCTTTTGATATAATTCTCTGACCAAAGAAGGTTTTTCTGTCTGTCGGCACCGGCTTCAAAATGTAAAATATCATGGTCAATGTCCCCTAATGCATTTAAATCTATGAAACCGGGACTGATAATCGCGTTACCGGCATCCATTACCTCGTCCACTTCTTCTGGATAATTTTTTCCAACATACAAAATCGTGTCTTTTTCATAAACGATCTCGGCGTTTTCCAAAATGACATGATCGCACCCATCATACCCAATTACATATCTTCCTTTAAGTTTGGTTTTCATCTTATTCCCCTTTCCCCATCACGGCAGTGTCTTCGCGTTCGTCATATCGCTTTTCATCTACATATGCCCTGGCATGGCCCCAGAAATATTTCGTCGGTTGCATATATTTTTCGAGCCCCGCACGCTTTATCGTTGAAAAGGCCTCCTCATTCGCTTCGTCCAGAACTGTACTTTCATGGACCGTCTGTACATTCCTCCCTTCCATGATCAATTTCCCATCCACGATGACATGCTCCACATCATTCGCCACTGCTTGAAATACAAGCCTGTGAACATGCATGAATTCAGGGGTCAGATGAGGCTGATGCAGGTTGACCGTAATGACATCCGCTTTTTTCCCGATTTCAAGGGAGCCTATTTCATCATCCCAGCCAATGCATTTCGCAGCATCTATCGTGATCATTTCCAACAGCTTGCCTGGCGGTAAATAATAGTAGTCCCTAAGGGCGGCCTGGTGAACAAACTGTGTTTTCCTCATTGCCTGAAACATATCGAAACTTGTGGAAGGGGAAGTCCCATCCGTGGAGATTGCCACAGTTGCCCCCATCTCCAATAATTCAGTTATCGGGGTACGGGCATGAACCTGGCCAAATCCAGGTGATGCACTGACGTTGGTACCTGTTTCTGCAAGTATTCTTGCCTCATCGAAGGAAATGCCCCGACAGTGCTGTAAATGGACATCCGGTCCCAAGAGGGCATTTTCCTTATCCTGTATCGCTAAATGAATCATCCCGCCAAAGGCATCAGAGTGAATGCGTGTATTATACTTCCTGGCAATCTCCCTTATTTTCTTCGCTTGATAAAGGTCATGGTCATTCAGCCCATAAAGCCTGTCAGGAGATGTGGGATTGGAGGGATCCACTGATGTAACGATGACAAATGGTGTAATGAAGGCTCTCGTGCGGTCCTCATTTGCATGGTTCAGCGCCTCGATTACAGCTTCCGCCCCCTGTAATACTTCTTCATAGGAAACTTCCTTTACCACTCTCTTTCCATCGATCCACCGGCTGAATGAATGGGGCCATGGAGGATTGCAAGGACCCGTGCATACCACTTCCCTGATTCCAACCTCGGCGTATGCTTTTGCATGATTGATGGCGAAAATCGGTTCATCGGACCGCGGCATGGATCCTAATACGCTCACCCCAGTCGTCACGCCAGCCTTTAATCTCTCAAGGGAGGATAGCTTTCCTTCGTAATACCAAAAGTCATCTGTAACAAAATGCTTGTACGCATTCGTCATGATGGGCATCCAAAAATCAATATTCTCCATTGCGATCGTTTTGAACATGGAATGCCCCCCATGCCCATGAACATCTATCAATCCAGGCAATATGCATTGATGGCTGCAATCGATGACTTTTACAGCCTCATACTTCCATTTCAGTTTTTCGGTCGAATCTACGGCTAAAATCCTTCCTTGATGTATGGCGACGGCGCCATCGGGCAGAATTCTCCTGTTTTGATCCATGGTAATGACGGTCCCATGGATTAGCAGTATATCTATCATAATTTCCCCTCCTAATTGAGAAGACAGCATAACATCCTTATGCTGCCTTCCTTTTGTGATGAATTCCTACTTCACGGTTACATCATCAAGCATTAAATAATTTGCCGGATTCAGCCAAAGTCCTTTAACCGTCCCGCCATATACGGCCAAGTGTTCATAGTTACGGATAGGAACATATGGAACTTCTTCTCTTTCAATTGCTTGTGCCTTCGAATATAGCTCCTTACGTTTATCGCCATCCGATTCTTTGCGTGCACTTTCAATCAATTTATCCACTTCCGGGTTGCTATAGAATGAACTATTTCCCGCAGCACCTTGGGATTTGCTATTGAAAAGATTGAATTGATTATAATCTCCATCCCCGGTAGCGTTGCCCCAGCCGCCTATCGATACCTGGTGCTCGCCCTTGGCTGTCGCGTCAATGTAAGCCCCATACTCAAGGACTTGAATCTTGACCTTAATTCCAATTCCTTTTAACTGGGATTGAATCACCTCGGCCATATTGATCCTTTCCTTACGGTCACTCGTCGTCAGTGTAAACTCCAAACCATCCTTGACCCCCGCTTCAGTCAAGAGCTTCTTCGATTCATTAATATCATAGTCGTAGCCCTTTATATCCGGATCATAACCAAACACCTTTGGGCTCATTGTTGAATTCGCCCTCGTACCGACGTCGTTATAAACCCCTTTGATAATGGAATCGACCTCGATGGCATGAGCGACCGCCTTACGGACCCTTACATCATCAAATGGTTTTTTCTTAACATTGAAGCTTA
This sequence comes from Peribacillus sp. NPDC096448, assembly GCF_044762675.1. Classification (NCBI taxonomy): domain Bacteria; kingdom Bacillati; phylum Bacillota; class Bacilli; order Caryophanales; family Bacillaceae; genus Peribacillus; species Peribacillus sp. NPDC096448. The sequence continues at coordinate 450,709 of NZ_JBIWEU010000003.1, forward strand.
AGTATTCAACGGCAAGTCCTTCCGTGCGATATAAATCCATCGTGCCCGACGCTTCGATCCGATCAATCTCCGTCACCGGCACTTGATCGGTCACATGCGCTTCACCCGTTTCAATCATCGCAATCCTCGTGGCATCTTCAGGGACAACCTTGAATACCACCCCATCTATCTTAGGCTTATCCCCCCAATAGTCCTTGTTTTTCGAAAGTGCGATTTCTTCGCCAGGTTTCCAAGATTTAAAAACGAATGGCCCTGTCCCAACGGGGTTTTGACCCAGTTTGTCACTATTTTCCTTAATGGCCTTAGGGCTGATGATGCTTCCTTCATTACTTACCAAAATCGATAACAGCGGAGCATAAGGATATTTCAGCTTGAATTGTACGGTCGTTTCGTCAATCACTTTAATTTCTTTGATCATTTCCAATTTACCAGCCTGCGGCGAAGCTATTGCCGGATCCAGTATCCTTTCGAAATTGGTTTTCACCGCTTCGGCATTGAATGGAGCTCCATCATGGAATTTGACTCCCTCCTGCAATTTAAACTCCCAAGTGACATCATCCAGTTGTTTCCACTCTTTTGCGAGCAGCGGTTTAGGATTCATGTTTTTGTCAGGAACGACCAATGTTTGATAAACCTTTTCATAAACAACGTTTGCAGATGGAATGTCTGTTATGAAATGGGGATCAAGGGTGGTCGCGTCAGATAATCGCGCAACGACCAGCGTACCTCCTTCTTTCGCTTTTTCTACTGTTTCCTTACTGCCGGTTTCCTCTGTTGCACACCCTGATAAAACGGATGAGATGCCTAATAAAGAAGCAAAAAGCAACCCAATCATACCTTTTCTCATTCTATTTCCTCCCTTTTCAACCTGCCTTTGTTTCTCCAAGTAACTTACAGCTATGAGTACATCGGGCTTACTGTAAATTATAAAAAAAAACCGAATTTTATATTTTCAGAATCTTTACTCATTTTTTAATTATCTTTACTGCTTTTCCGCATCATATTTACTTCAATACCTTTTTTGAATAAATTGAATGAAAGAAAAGGAGGAAGTCCAATGAAGCCAGAGGTCGTCATTAATAATACCGAATTGAATGTAAAGGAAAGAAAATCTCCGAAACTAAGACACTGGAAAGCCTTTTATAAAAAATTCAAGCGAAATAAATTGGCATTGGTAGGCGGGTACATCGTACTTTTTTATATTTTATTGGCTATCTTTGCACCTTTGATCTCACCTCAGCATCCCTATGAAATTGATTTGGTCAATAAACTCCAGCCTCCGTCAGCCGAACATTGGATGGGTACGGATGATAAGGGAAGGGATATTTTAAGCAGATTATTATATGGAACACGGCTTTCATTAACGGTTGGGTTTGTCTCTGTATTCTTCGGGGCGTTCATTGGCATACTCCTCGGGTTAACAGCTGGTTATTACGGAAAATGGATCGATACCGTCATTATGAGGATTGTCGATGTTCTGCTGGCTTTCCCGGGAATACTGCTTGCTCTTGCCATCATTAGTGCCCTTGGTCCAAGTTTAATCAATGTAATGGTAGCGGTCGGCGTCTTTTCGATACCGATGTTTGCCCGGATTGTACGCGGTTCCACATTGTCAGTCAGGAAGCTGGAATATATCGATGCCATTCGTGCATTGGGAGCGACTGACTTCACGATCATATGCAAACATATTTTTCCGAATATTCTATCACCCGTCATCGTTCAAGCTACATTACGCCTGGCAACGGCCATTCTGTCGGCAGCCGGATTGTCATTCCTGGGACTGGGAGCCCAGCCGCCCTCACCAGAATGGGGAGCGATGCTGAGCAGCGGCCGGGATTATTTGTTCAGCGCCCCGCACATCGCTTTGTTTCCGGGAATAGCGATATCAACACTGGTACTTGGTTTCAACATCTTCGGGGATGGACTTAGAGATGCCCTGGATCCAAGAATGAAAAAATAAGGAGGAGAGAAAATGTTCGTATTCATTATCCGACGGGTGCTTCAAACGATACCGGTTTTACTGGGAGTAAGTCTTGTTGTTTTCCTCATCATGCAAATGGTCCCGGGAGATCCGGCAACACTGCTTGCAGGTGAAGGAGCAACTAAAGAAACGATTGAATCGCTGCGGCATGAGCTTGGCTTGGATCGTCCAATCCTCTATCAGTACGTTGACTATGTCCTTCATGCCGTTCAAGGTGACTTTGGGGAATCACTCCGCAGCAGCCGCCCGGTTTTGGACGAGATCATGGTCCGCTTGCCCATCACCCTTGAACTGGCACTTGCCAGCATATTCATAACCGTAGTACTTGGAATGATCGCAGGAATCATCTCGGCTACCAAGCAATACTCGGCAGCTGACATTTCCATCATGATCGTTGCTTTATTGGGAATCTCGTTACCTAGTTTTTGGCTGGGCCTCATGCTTATCTACTTCTTTTCCGTGAACCTTCAATTGTTTCCGGTTTCAGGTTGGGGAACTTTCAGCCACATGATTCTCCCAGCCATAACCCTTGGGGCCGGCGGAGCGGCCATCGTTGCCAGGATGACCAGGTCGAGCATGCTTGAAGTCGTTCGCCAGGACTACATCCGGACCGCAAGAGCCAAGGGATTGAAAGAACATATCATCATTTATAAACACGGCCTGAAAAATGCGCTTATCCCCGTCATTACAGTCGTTGGCCTCCAGTTCGGTGCACTCCTTGGCGGTACGGTATTGACAGAGTCCGTTTTTGCCATCAATGGACTTGGGAGATTGATAGTCGATGCAATCAGAACGAGGGATTTGCCGATGGTCCAAGGCGGGGTCCTCATCGCTTCCGTCATCTTCGTATTCATGAATTTGGCAGTGGATGTCCTCTATCGATACTTTAACAAAAGAATAGACTTGAACTAAGGAGGTATGATGATGAAGAAGGTTGATGAAAAAATACTGGAGGTAAAAAACCTGCAGACCCACTTTTTCACTGATGAAGGAACGAGTAAAGCAGTCAATGGAATCAGTTTCTCCCTCAATAAAGGGGAAACGCTTGGAATCGTCGGGGAGTCGGGAAGCGGGAAAAGTATAACATCGCTATCATTGTTAAGGCTCATTCCATCGCCGCCCGGCAAGATTGCCGGTGGCAGCATCCTTTTTAAAGGGGAGGACCTGCTTACGAAGACTGAAAAACAGATGCGGTCCATACGCGGTAATGAAATTTCGATGATATTCCAGGAGCCGATGACATCATTGAATCCTGTCTATCCAGCTGGCGAGCAAATTGCGGAAGCGATCCGGCTCCATCAAAAGCTGGGAAAAAAGGAAGCATGGAATAAAGCGGTCGACATGCTTCGGCTCGTCGGCATCCCTTCACCAGAAAAGAGGGCAAAACAGGAGCCGCATGAGCTAAGCGGCGGAATGAGGCAAAGGGTCATGATTGCCATGGCACTTGCCTGCCACCCTGAGGTTTTAATAGCGGATGAACCTACAACAGCACTGGATGTGACGATCCAAGCCCAAATCCTTGAACTGATCAAGACGCTGCAAAAGGATTTCGGGACGGCTGTCATTTTGATTACACATGATTTGGGTGTCGTATACGAAACCTGTGATCGGGTCGCTGTCATGTACGCAGGGAAAATCGTTGAATACACCTTGGCCAAGGAAATATTCACAAACCCAAAACATCCTTACACCATTGGTTTATTGAACTCCCTTCCGCGTCTGGACATGGACCAGGAAGAACTGACTACAATTCCCGGGACCGTTCCAAGTCCTTACAACATGCCCAAGGGATGCAGCTTCGCTCCCCGCTGTGCACATGCGAAGAGCATTTGTGAACAAGCCGTACCGGATCTCCAGGCTATCGGCCCAAGCACCGAGGTCAGCTGCTGGATGTTCACCCCCCAATGGGAGAAGGAATATGACGCTCAAGAGAAGGTGGGGGTTTAATGATGGGTGTACCATCTGCAGAGAAAACGGTTCTGCTTAAAGTGGATCAATTGAAACAATATTTTCCGATCAAGGGCGGATTTTTCGGAAGGACCATAAATCATGTAAAAGCCGTTGATGACATTACCTTCGATATCAAACAGGGTGAAACCTTAAGCATAGTCGGCGAATCCGGCTGCGGAAAATCGACTACCGGAAGGGCAATCCTTAGATTGGATGAACCGACAAGCGGGAGCATTCACTTTCAGGATAAAGATTTACTGAGTTTAGGAAAAAAAGAAATGAGGCGTACCAGGAAGGACCTGCAAGTAATTTTTCAAGATCCTTTTGCCTCCCTTAACCCGAGACAGACCATCGGACAAATTCTCAGGGAAGCTTTAGCGATACAAAATGTAGTTCCTAAAGAAAAACGAAAGAGCAGGATCGAAGAATTATTGGGACATGTTGGACTGAGACCAGAATCCATGGAAAGATACCCGCATGAATTCAGCGGCGGCCAGAGACAGCGGATCGGCATTGCGCGGGCTCTTGCAGTGGACCCAAAATTGATCATATGTGACGAAGCTGTTTCTGCACTGGATGTCTCCATTCAAGCGCAAGTGCTGAATTTATTAAAATCCTTACAGCGCCAGTTCGACCTTACCTTTCTTTTCATATCACATGATTTAGGTGTGGTCAGACATATCTCGGATAGGGTGATGGTCATGTATCTCGGAAAGATAGTCGAGATAGCCGATAAAAAGTCCATTTTCGAACAGCCCCAGCATCCATATACAAGGGCATTGCTATCGGCCATCCCAGTACCGAATCCTGTGCATGAAAGAGAACGGATCCTATTGACGGGTGATGTACCCTCACCCATCGACCCTCCAAACGGCTGCCGCTTCCATACACGGTGCCCTTTTGTACAGGATATCTGCAAAACACAGCTACCCGAACTGAAACGATCCGCACAAAACCATCAAGTGGCTTGTCACATTGTGTCATAAGCTGTAGATTTCCGGAGGGGTCTTTAGTATGATACTAATAAACAGAATAATTCAAGTTATTTAAAAATATAACCAGCAGAGGTTCTCCATGCTAAGTTACGAGGGATTCACATTAATTATCATGCTCTTCATTTTAGCTCCCATCATGGGAGCTATCGCTCTTTTATTTCTATTCATATTCGAGAAAAGGATCGATCTTCTTGAAAATAAAAACAAAGAGATCCGCCTGGAGCAAGCACTGCAAGAAGCACAATATAATAAATTGAACCAGCAAATCCAGCCACACTTTTTGTTTAATACACTAAATGTCATACTGGGCTTGGCCCGCCTGAACAGGACGGCTGAATTGATACGGGCTTTAGAGGCATTTTCGCAATTCCTGAAATTCAAATATAAAGCATCAGAACCATTGATCCCCCTTTCCCAGGAAATCCAGTATACCCAGCATTATCTCGACATCCAGACCCTTCGCTTCGGTGATCGGCTCAAGATTGATATGGAGTGCCCGGAACCATTAGCAATCGCACTGGTCCCCCCCTTCATTCTCCAGACATTGGTGGAGAATTCGTTTAAACACGGTTTGGAAAAAAAAGTGGGTGAAGCCCTGCTGCATATCCGGTTCTACTTGGAATCGCAGATGGTATATCTGGAAGTGGCGGATAATGGATTGATGGGAAATGAATCTTCCGTTACGGACGAAGGCGGCCATGGCCTTGATAATATCCAAAAACGATTATATTTGTATTTCAATGACCGTGCACAATTGAATATAGCTTCTAATGAATCGGGAACAAAGGTAGAGGTATCATGGCCACTGGTTTTTGATAAGAAAATGGAGGAGGCGGAGCCGGAATGAATGTATTATTAGTTGATGACGAACCATTGGTCCTTGAACAAATGGAATATATGATTCAGTCCATCTACCCTTTTTGGAAGTTTCACAAAGCTGCTGATGCCTGTCAGGCACTGACCCTCAACCAAAATCATAAAATCAACCTCGCTTTCCTGGATATTAATCTGCCCGGGCGATCGGGGCTTGAATTTGGCGAAGACTTAAAGGCGCTGAACAAAGAAGTCGAAATCATCATGGTGACCGCGCATCAAAGTTTCGATTATGCACAGCAATCCATCAGGATAGGCGTGGTTGATTATTTAACGAAACCTGTAATAGAAAGTGATTTGCATAAAGTCCTGGCCAAGTATGACAAAAGGGAATCTTCTCATAATTACTCAACCCTTATTCACCATTCGCTTTCATTCATTCATGAAAATTATGCTGAAAAGCTCTCCCTTTCGGACATCGCCCGTGAAGTGCATACCAACCCGACTTATTTAAGCAGGAAATTCCATGAAGAAGTCGGCACTTCCTTTTCGGAATATTTAATGCTTTATAGAATAAAGGCCGCAAAAAGGGCCTTAACCAATAACACCAGCTGGAGCATATCAGACGTCGCCGAAAAATCGGGTTTCAATAGCCAGCATTATTTCAGCACTTTATTCCGGAAAATAGAGGGAATCACGCCCAAGGAGTTCCGCGAGAAAGGAAAATGAACATTGCGATCACGTACATTTCAAGAATACGTACAAGGCCCCATTCAAATCGGGATGGGTTTAGGGATCATCTCCCTCCTGGCACGCTGGGTGACAGGCACCACAATATTATCCTCCCCCGAATCGATGGTGAAGTATGGAGTTTTCGGAGGGATCGGATACGCCCTGATGGGAGCGATTGCCCTGTTCATGTTCAGCTTCATCGGGACGAGGGTCCGTCAGGATTTCCCTGTGGGCATGACCATCGGGGACTATTTAAAAGCCCGGCTCCATCCCCTCGGATATTGGATATTGATCGTGATACTGGTCATAACCAATCTACACATTTTATTCATTCAGGGAATGGCCGCGTCCACCCTATGTCAGTTTCTTTTCGATACCCCGCTCTATGTCGGGTTGTTCTTTTTTTTCGGTTTTTGTGTCCTTTATGCTGGATTCGGCGGGTTAAAGCTCATTCACGGATTCGCAGCTTTTCAAGTCGTCTTCATGTTTGCCGCAGTCATCTTGATTCCTTTATACTTTTTCGTCAAGGAAGGGATCCAGCCTGTTTATGATGGGATTCGTTTATACCATCCATACATGCTCGTAATCAATAAATATGATCTATGGAGTTTTCTTTTTGCAGGACTTCTTGTCGGGTTCGGCCAGTTTTTCTTTGACCTGACATCATGGCACAGATTATTCATGATCGAAATGAAAAAGGTTCGATTGACATTCTCTTTATCCGGCCTTATATGGATCATCTTCCCGCTCTCCTTTTCATCCCTGTTCATCATGGTTATCTTTACGGGCGGCTTCACTGATATACACTCGATTCTGGCTGGATTGGCAAACAAAATAACCACGCCATTCTTTTTCATCCTTTTTGTGCTCTGCGCTTTCAGTGCAATCACCTCAACATTCGGTGCCTGCCTGCATTCATTGGTAAGCCTGATCGTAGCCAATATTCTTGAACCATTACAAACAAAAAAAAGCGACCAGCAAAAAATAAGGATGGCCTGCCTGCTTTCGATCTGTATTGGAGGATTGGTTTTCGTTGCTACACTCTTCTATTCCCCAAACCTATTAGAGCTCTTATTTTATTCAGGCAATATATACTCGGCACTGCTGGCTCCAATCCTGGTTATCGTATTCAGCAAAGGAAAAGTCGCCGATTACATACCGATAAGCGCGGTCCTGGCCATTGTGGCTTCATACATCATCCAGCCTCATGTAAGTGAATTCCAAAGCATATGGTTCAGTGGATTAGCTTCATTGACCATCCTAGTGATTTGTACGATCCTTACGCTTATTAAGAACAAATTGAAAACAAAGCTATGAAAAGCTTAAGCCATGGCATGAATACATAAAAATGGCTCCCGCAATTGAAGTTGAAAAGAATCGACTTCAAACGCGGGAGCTGCTTCATAATCTCATGCATGTTTTATAATTTCAGGTACCGCAAAAGGTCCGGTAAGGTTTTGTTGACACAGGCAGTGCGGCGTATTCAGCTTGTTCCTCGCAGTGTGCATAAGGACTTGCAAGAACATCCAGCAGCCGTTCCATCACGCTGTAGTCCCCTTGCTCCACTGCCGCTTCCAATGCCTCTTCCACCCGGTGGTTCCGTGGGATCACCGCAGGATTGCTGTTCAGCATCAACTGATTCGAAGATTCTTTCGACTCCTTCTGCCTGCCCAGTCTCGCCTGCCAGAGCTCTTGCCACTGAGCGAATTCCGGTGTCCCGGAAAGGACCGTATCCTCCACTTTACCAAAGGTCAAAGCACGGAAGGTATTGGTATAGTCGGCACCATGCTTCTTCATCATACCGAGGATGCCGTTAATAAGGGCTTCATCCTGATTCTCTTCGTTGAATATCCCCAACTTCGCCCTCATTCCCGCTAACCAATTAGAATGATACAGATCGTTAAAAACGGAAATCTTATCTTGGGCCAGTGTAACGGCCTGATCCTGGTCATCATGCAAAAGCGGCAATAGGGATTCAGCGAATCGCGCAAGATTCCATCCTCCAATAACCGGCTGGTTACCATAGGCATAGCGGCCTTGTCTATCAATTGAACTGAATACCGTTGCAGGGTCATAGGCATCCATGAAGGCGCAAGGGCCATAATCGATGGTTTCCCCGCTAATCGTCATGTTGTCGGTGTTCATCACCCCATGAATGAAGCCAACCAGCTGCCATTGGGCAATAAGCTCAGCCTGACGCTTGACCACTTCCTGCAGCAGCGAGAGATAACGGCCTTCATCGGCTTCAATGTCTGGAAAATGACGCTTAATTGCATAATCGGCAAGTGTCCGGAGTTCCTCGATCGTGCCCCATTTTGCAGCGAATTGAAAGGTTCCGACACGAAGATGACTCGAAGCCACACGGGTCATGATGGCACCAGGCAGCCCGGTTTCACGGATTACCGTTTCTCCGGTCGTCACCACTGCCAGACTGCGGGTGGTAGGAATGCCGAGCCCGTGCATCGCCTCGCTGATGATGTATTCGCGCAGCATCGGTCCAAGTGCAGCCCGGCCATCGCCCCCGCGGGAGTATGGCGTTCTTCCTGGACCCTTCAGCTGGATATCGACCCTCCCGCCTTCTGGCAACACCTGCTCGCCAAGCAATATCGCCCGGCCGTCACCTAACATGTTAAAATGACCGAATTGATGCCCCGCGTAAGCTTGGGCAAGAGGTGAAGCACCTTCGGGGATTTCGTTTCCGGCAAACACCGCCACGCCATCTTCGCTTTGCAGCGACTTAACGTCCAAACCAAGAGATCCAGCCAAACGTTCATTGAGAATGATCAACCCCGGTGAACGTACAGGAGTCGGATCCGTGCTCGTGAAAAACTTTTCCGGAAGACGTGCATAGCTATTGTCTAAATTCCATCCAGTTTCATTAGTCATGGTTTCTCCTTTTCTAATTGTGACTTTTGTATAAAAGGTTCTTTCTCTCATGATTCAGTTAATACACGCGATAAAACTTAGTTGCGGTCCATATTAATGTCTACTTCTGCCAATTAATTATACCGTTTCTGCATTAAAATGGCTCTTTTAAAGTAGCGTTTAATCCATGATAACTCCCAGGTTTTAAAATAAAACGATTGTCTAAAGCGCCAATACCCTCATCGGTCCCTTAGAATGAAAAGAGCAGGCACCCTTAATGTTTTATTATAGGTCAACGAAAATGAAAAAAACTTTTGTTTCATAATTGGCAACTAAGCTATTAAGTGTAAATCTGAAATAAAGTCACGATGTTTTCATTTCAAAAAAGTTGCGACGTTTCACCCCTTTGGATGTTTATTTAGGTTGATTGAAAATAGAGTTGTTCCGTTAAAGGGCCGGATTGTGGAGGATTGGAAGAAGGAAAGCTATGTATAATTAGAGATGTAAGTTTATGCTTTTTATGTAATAATTTTTTTGTAGAAATGAAAAGTTACAATTCATACATAGTGAGGGTGGGAATCATAATAGCAACGGGAACGCATACTGTAGTAGTTCCAGTAGATGTACAAGCAGTTTGGGATTATGTCAGTGATCTCGAAAAATGGGCAACGACAGTACCAGCCTATAAAGAACATGAAATCATAAATGACAAGCAATCTATTTGGACATTTGAAGGTAGTGTAAAAGGTATTAAAAAAACAATACAAGCGCAGGTAGATATTACCGAATGGAATGAACCTTCAAATATTAAGTTTGAACTAAAAGGTTTATCAGATAATTTTACAGGAAGCGGTCACTTTACTGCAGAAGATGTTAATGGTAAAACAATAATGACTTGTACGGTGGAAATCCATGCAGGCGGATTATCTGGTGCGGTGTTAACACCAATTATTAAATGGGCTGTTCCAAAAGTAGCATCTCGTTTAACCGAATCTATCGCACGTAAAATTGCAGTATTCTCATAGTTTTCAAAGATTGAAAACCAAATCATTTTGGAGATACCTTCTCTGAAGTATAGATGGTAACATTCTGAAGTGATGACCAATGTAATGATATAGAGTTCTGCTAGAAATTTTATAATTAGCGGAAAGGGGGCTGTCCAAAAAAGGATGGCCTCTTTTTTTCAATATTCCAGATCGGGCGCTTTAATGGCATAAGGATCACAAAATTATCGAACTTGTTTAAAAATCTCATACTTATCTAAAAAGAGTAACTCCCATCCCGAACCATGATTTTAAAGAAGACTTGGTTATTCTTCATGTTTTTTTACTTTTTTATATAAATAAAACCCTCATTGGATTGAAGAAATTAACACTCCTGCCGAATAACTGCCTAAACGAGACCCCACAGACGCTTGCTTTGATGCGGCTTGGCAGACAGTCGGCGGAAAGGGAGCGGATTTCTGAAATCAACTGGAACGTTTTTCAAAGAAAAAAACTGTAGGCAAACTCGCTTTCTTCGAATTTGTCTACAGTCTGAAGCCTGCCGTTGATTCGGCAGGCTTTTTTTATATCATCTATGATTTTCCCAAACAGGTGAACAGAAACTTGCTAATCGTGTGGAGGATTCATGTTTTCAGCATGCCTCCCCCACCTTTTTCTGTCTTTTCCTTCCCTTTTCGTCTCCCACATCCCACTTCCAATACAGGATATGCTTAATTCAGTAAAGTCAGGCTGATAAAGGCAATGCCAAATATACAGTACAGAATGAGGGTAAAGGGCTGGGGAAAAATAATATATACGATCATACTAATGATCATCAGCAGGATGCTGAAGGCATTTATCCTATCTCTCCACATACTCACCTTTGGTCAACTCCTTTTCCACAAGCGTAAGGTACATTTTCATCGCAAACTTCTTCCGGTGCTGCCTGGTCGGCCTTTGAGGAAGCATTCCTCCCACAGTCAAAGCGAACATCAGCAAAAATAGTGTTTCTTATTCATCCTTCATCCCACTTTGTTATAATGGCTATGTGCCTAATTTGTATTTTTTCATTTTTCGTTAGTAAGTAAGCGACTGATAATTTATAATTATAAAATTGAACCCGCTAAACAGCCATGTAGCCAAAATGATAAATCCATAAAAAAAATTTAAATATTCAGACTTTTTAAGGGGTATGAAGTGAATGATCTATAAAACTTTCAAGGTTGTATTAAGGGCCTTGCACAAAGGCCAAACCGAGGAATTCGCTTATGTTTTTGAAGGGAAAAGCTTGCTGATCGGCCGTGCAAGCCAGCACTCCAAAGCTGATTTTGCGCTTTATAATGACTTCGTTTCCAGGGAACATTGCCGGATTTATATGGAGGAAGGGCAGCTCCTCATTGAGGATTTGGCAAGCAAACACGGTACCTCCGTGAACCAGATGCCGCTCGTACCGGGCCATCCCTGTCACATTGAACCGGGGGATTCGATCACTTTGGTTAATGGATTGATTGAATTCATGATCTCCATCGACAACGATCTAACAAGGGATTTCACGCCGGTGAACCCCGAGTTCCTGCAAACCGTCGCTATCAATGAGCACCTTCAGACCGTGATCATCAATGAAGAAGCACCCATTAAAATGCCGACAAAGGAATTCAATTGCTTTAAACTGCTTTATGAAAATTTGGACAACCTTATTTCAAAGGAAGAAATAGTCCAGCAAGTATGGCCAGAGAGAGTCGGAGATCCCGAGCAAATTGTGACGGCAGAGGAAATTGCTTCACTTCTATACCGGGTACGGAAACGGATAAATCGGCACTTTGCAATAAAAGCCGTCATTCAAAAAGGATATTATATGGAATCCATCCATTCATTCAATCTATCGGACTTATAATGACAATCATTCGAAGATATGAAAAAAAGCATTGCTGATAACAATGCTTTTTTTCATGCTTATAACGGAGCTGGCAATCAGGTATCCACCCAGCCCGTCTTAATGCCTTTATTTCCTTGGTAAGTCGAGATTGGTGAATTCATCTACTGGAACGATGTCTTCTTCCATATCCATCACCTTCAGCACAACCCGGTCTCCTACATTCGTTAATACAATATCAGATAACGCATTGACACCAGGGTCCACCGAGAACCTCTTGGCATTGCCTTCGACGATTAAATGGAATACGTATCCATTTGGGAGATTGGCATCATTGATCCTCATTACCTTCCCCTTTATTTCTTTCATTTCAAATCCTTTTTGAGGCGTCACACCGCTTACTTTCCCTAAAGAGGCAATCAGTTTTTTATAATTGCGGAAAGCTTCGTCTTTGGTTTTCCCAAAGACCACTTGGGGATTATCACTATTGGCGTAAACGATCGCCACACCTTGAAGCTTGCTGCCCTTTGTAACCGGAATCACATATGTGGGAGCACCGTATATCGTGTAGAAAATTCCATTAGTGGCTTTCCAGCCTGGATATTTGGACAAAAACTCACTCGCATTGGCGTTGGATTTTGCTTCCTTTCCAGTCAGAACGGACGTGACGCCTTTATAGTACGTCATTTCACCGGTTTTGGCATTGAAAACACCATAACCTACAAGTGTTTTGGAGTTGCCTTTTGATTTAGCCCGGGTAAAGTCCACTACATAAATCAATTCGCCTTTTTCGTTAAACGTTACTTGCATATTATCCTCATTAGGAATCAGCACATCTTTCTTCGGCCCAATCAGGGACTGGTTTTTCCACCCGTGAACATATTTTCCCCAGTAAGTCCAATATTCCAGGGCTGTATCCAATGTGAATGTCCGATCTACCCATTTAGGTTCTTTTCCTTTTGAATAGTATTTCGTGTCTCCCGTTTCCGGATTCACCAATACTACCCCGTCCACTACGGGACCGCTGCGGTATTTCAAATAATGTCCGACTGAAGCTACGAAGAAGGGCTCTCCATCTTCATTCGGTTCCAAATATGAATCATGGATGATTTTATTCGGATATGCCTTGCGGATGGTCCTTTCCAAATCATGATCAAGGTACTGTGATGGTGCATACAGCATCTTCCCTTTGACAGTACTTGCCCCTTTATCCGTCGATACGGCGGAAATCAAATTATAACCTGGCGTGTATTCCGCTTTCCCGGCTTTTAAAAACCCGTCCATTTCAATGGGGGACGTATAAGCCAATTCATCATTGATATTGGTCAGCCGGTATTCGCCTTCAGTGAAATATGATGCATTTTCTATTTTATTAATCGCTGCATCGCCTTTTGCGTCAGCCATTTTCACTGTAACGAGCGGCATGGTCTTTATATCTTGAACTTCTTCCAGCTCTTTTTTCTTATCGACCTTCGCCAATCCATGCAGATCTGCAGCAAAAGTGAGCGGGTAAAACAGCATGATGACCCCTGCGGCAATCAACAAGACACCCATCAAACTGTTGAAATGTACGTTCCAAGGTGTTTTTGGCTGCTTTGCCGCTTCATTTCCCCTCCGATTCCGTCGGGTTCTTGAAGATTCACTGGCACTATACATATACATTCTTGAATCGATGATGAGAATGAGCCCTAGAATAATGGCAAAACTCGAAAAGAATGCAGCGGCAGTAAGATCCAGCAGCATGATATCGATGGCGAAAAACAATACGGCAGCAGAAACTAAAAGTCGCAGCACTTGTTCAATGAAAAAAGGTATATCTTTTTTGGTGATTGCGTTTGTCCATCTCTGTGGAATCAAGGAAAGTCCCAATATGGCAAATGGTATTTTCATTAAAATTCCTTTCAAGATGAAAACGATCAGTGAAATTATCATGGTTTGAAATATCTCTCCTTGTCATGTATGTTCCCATTTACCCATTTTATCACTTTCGTGCAACTAATTTACTATTTTTTAAATATATCGAAATAACGTCAAAAGCCTTCCAATCCTACTTACTCCAATGATGCTACTTTTATCGATTTAATGTTTATATAGACTCTAGAAAAGGATGGATGACAAAGGGGACGAAGCCTATGATTTATGAAGAAACTTACCAATACCTATTAAGGAATGTATCTTCCACTGAATTCGATACGTGTTTGTACGCCTTGCTCCACAGTGATTGGGACGGGGTCATTCAGAGCCCGCTTCATATGATGGCCCGGGGAGTCGGAACGACAGAAAAGTACTTAAGGCAGATCATCAATAAATTCACCGCACCACAAGGCTCACTAAAAAAAGTGTTTGTGCCTGTTCATCAAGGAGAAGATGTTTTATACAAATTTAACCTTGGTCCTGCAAGTAATCTTGGCTATAACAGGAAGACGGACCGTTATTGCAAGAAATACCGTTTCTTTTATAGCGATGCTTTCAAAACCTTGACGATTCATGGAAAACGGCTGCTGCTTATGGGTGCCTTCCGAATGTCTGTTTTGAAGTCTGAAGAAGTACTATTCGAATATCATGAAATCGTTCCTGATTCCAGCTCGCTATTCACAAGGCAGCGCTTATTGGATGCAGTCGATGCAATCCATGACGCTTTGAGCCATATCGTGACGATTTCTTTTGCGAGCAGGGCTTTTTCAAAGAAAGAAGTTCTGGTATTCACCTTTTCCGAAGGCATCTTGGAGCAGTATAAGGAAAATAGGGCGGAACGGACTTTGTTGCGGAGAACGATTTTTAACTCTGGCTACCTTGGGCATATCAATGATTCTGTATGCAGGGAATTGGAACGGGTCGGCAAATATATTTTCCGTTCATTTCTGCAAGAAGCGACAAACATCTCCAATGATATCCAAAAAGAACTGCAGAAGTTAGCACGTTTCGTCTATTCCCATTCTCTTAAGAAATTTGGCCAGGCGCTTCCTGCCAATAAGCAGTTGCTTCTTGCCCCAAAACAAGCCTCTGCTTATTTAAGCAAGATCATGTACAATGAAGCATTGGAACAGATGGTCAAGTATGCCCACCAGGCAGAATCCATCAAAAGCCTGCTTGAACGCGACCATTTTCATAGAAACATCTCCGAGAAAGCTTTCCGCCGGGAAGTGAATGAATTGGAAATGGCAAAACATATCGAGCCCATTCTCCATAAGTACCATCAAGCGGACTACATCCGCCATGTGCTGAACGACTGGTGCGAAAAATGGCTCATTTCCCGTGTAAAGACAGTGACCGAAGAATTCCGGGCAGAAGGAAAAAGGAAAAGTACCGATGATAAACAGATCGCGGCCGAATATATGGAGCGCATTAGAAACGATACATATGGCCAGTTGGACAGGCTGTTGACCTTGCTTCTTAAATACGGCAATCATGCAGTGGCCCCGGCTGTCCGGAACTTCCCTCTCACAAAGAAAAAGGAAACCCTCCAATCCTATTTCGCTATCCAAAAGGAACGTCTCGATGTTCTCTCCATTTCCTCTTAAAATCACACGGTTTAAGCCTTTTAATATGTTTTCCAAGAGAGCGGATCCGTTCTCTTTTTTTTGCTTGTAACAAATGCCGACTGTGAATTGCAGAATGACGATTGTGGTTAGGTGATTGGTGCACTGTGGATTTCTCCTCTGAATTCGTGTGTTGCATATGGATCTTGTGGATAAGGGAACTTGGGCAGTAAGTTGTTTGAAAGGCAGGCCATAACACCTGAAAGGGCAAGGGCATTTATTATGGGGTTATTCCAAGGGTCTAAGAATGGGTTTATATAAAGGAACTGAAAAAGGTTTTGACCATCAGTATGAATAAGGTGTTGAATCTCGGCAGACCACAAAAGAAAACGGGCCCCATTTAGAATGGAAAGCCCTCAATGAATTGTTATGGTATTAATAGTATTTTCCCCGAACTTTTCCGGCTTTCAAGGAGTCTATGTGCATCGGCCCCATTTTCCAACGAAAAAAGAGTCGGTTCTTTGATGAGGATTTCCCCTGACAGAATCCATTGGAACAGCTCTGCTGTTCTTCTTGTCCGTTCTTCATGGGTAGTCAGGACGTTCCAAAGGTCACCACCTATTAATGCCTTGGATGTATCCATTAACATCCTTGGATCGATTTTCTCCGGATCACCGCCTGCCATCCCAAAAAATACGACAGTTCCTCCAGTCTTGGTCGCACTGAAACTATCCATCAAGGTTTGGCCCACTGATTCATAAACGATATCAACGCCTTTACCGCCGGTTACATCCTTAATGGAAGCCACCCAGTCTGATCCGTAAAGGAAAACATGATCCGCACCCATTTGTTTGGCAACAGCCGCTTTATCATTGGATGAGGTCAAGCCAATGACCTGACCGCCCTTCATCCTGATCATCTGTATCAGTAATTGACCGACTCCACCTGCAGCCGCATGGACCAGAGTGGTTTCCCCTTCTTTAACTGGATGGCTGTCATGCGTTAAATATTGGGCAGTCAATCCTTGAAGTAAAACGGAAGCGGCCGTTTCAAAGGAAATCCCATCAGGCAGCGGTAACAGTTTATCAGCAGGAACTGAAACCAGCTCCGCATTGGCATGGGGAACATCAGCGAACCCGACACGATCCCCTGCTTTCACATGATGGACATCTTCCCCGACATATTCGATGACCCCTGCCCCTTCATACCCTAGAATGAATGGGGGATCACCCACCAAATGATAATTCCCTTTCCTTCTATATACATCAGCAAAATTCAATCCGATTGCTTTCATTCGGACGATCACGGCTGATTTTGAATGTTCAGGTTCTGCAATTTCCCTTACAGAAAGAACTTCCGGACCGCCGAATTCATCAAAGACAAGTGCTTTCATCATCCTAACTCCCTTCAATGCTTCTTCATTCTTTAAGATATAGGATGGACCCTTTGATGGCAACAAACACAAATAACCGCCCTGCCCATTAAAGGCAGGAGCGGTCACTAAGTTTATTCAATCAGTATTGGAACCAGGACCGTTCTTTCGTTTATTCGCAGAATATTCCTTACCGTGTGCTTCATGTTCTGCAATGATATCCGCTTTCGGTATATGGTTATTCTTTTTTGGTGAAGCGATGCGGTTGCGATGTTTTTTTCCCATGATCTATCTCCCCTTCATCCAATGTTTTATGTTGAACTAATGTTAGCTTGTCCGATTACCACCGAAAATACCGGCAAAATAAGCACTTCATAATAAAGGAAAAACCTTTGTGGAGACCGAATAGATAGAAAAACTGATTTATGGGGAGGGAAAAAAATGTTTCCTGTATTGAACACGGAAAGGTTACGCTTACGGGAAATTCGTGAAAGTGATGCCGCCTACGGTTTCAACGACCTTGATTTAACTCGCATCGGCCGGTGTCATCAAGTGAGCTCTTACTTAAGCTGGGCTTCATCCAGGAAGGAATATTAAGGAGTTATATTTACCAAAACGGTAACCCTCATGATACATATGTCTATTCCTTGCTGAAATGAAACCCACCTTTGGAAGGTTGCACTGATTCGGACACTCCTTCCTATAATTGGCTAGATGAGACCCGCTAGATGCTTTATTTGCTGAGGCTTGGCATTCAGTCGGCGGAAAGGGAGCGGATTTCCGGAACCAAGAATCGGGTCTGCCCGGAGCACCCGTTCCTCATTCCATTTACTTATTTGAACAAGATAAAACGGCAAATAAACCTCCTTTATATTCCAAATTACCCACAAAAAAAAGTCACCAAAATTGGCGACTCCAACTTCAAGATTTAGGTGGCTACAAGATAGTCCTTCAAGGCCTGCTGCAGCGTACCCTTTGTTTCTGCCTTATTATCAAGCTGAATCCCTGATCGGATCATTTTCGTAACAACCTCAGGGCGTAATCCAGTCACCACAGCTTTACAACCCATCATTGCCGTTCCATCGAGGATTTTCATCAAGTCATTGATCATTTCAACTTCCATTTCGATGATACCGGACAAATCCAAGATCAAGGTCTGTATCCGCAGTTTACCTATCTCCATCAATACTTTTTCTTCGATTATCTGTATTCGTGAATAATCGATTGTCCCAATTAACGGAAGGACACAGGTGGTGGAAGTGACGGGAATGATCGGGACTGATAGATTTTCCACCAAGTTTTGCTGAGCGAGAATCAATTTGTCTTTATAATCAGAGTAACTGACGAAAAAAGATTTAAGAAATACATCAACCTTTTCATTCACTATTTTCTCTAAATCAAAAAAGACCTTGGAATCCTCAATAAACGCTTTCTTTTCTTGTTCGAACTTATAAAGAAAGGTCCAAAGCGTTCTGCGGAGCGCCTGAATCCATTCCAGCTTGAATGAAAGCGTCAAGGAGTGGGTTGCCCACGTAACCCCCTCTTGTTCGGCAAAGGCAACCAAATCCGTTTCATTCTGTTCCACTATATAACGGACGAGCTTATGCGCATTATTTAAAAGGTCGACATTTCCAATCAGAAGGATTTCTTCGATTTTATCCCTGACATTGACCGCTGCTGATAAAAGATATTCTTCAAACTCACTTTTATTCTGCAAAAGGAATTCCATTATTTTATCTTCATCGTAAACAAAACTCACTCTTCTCCACTCCCTTTTTGAACATCCAACTGTGATTTTTGTTACTAATTACTTTCTATATTGATGGAGTTTTTTCCTGCTATTTGCTCATATATTAAAGAGCTGGAAAGTAAATAGGTTGAAGCCGGTTAGATCTCCTCTCCTGGAAAAACATTTTTCGATGCGGAAGAAAAGATCAGATGGGTGGACGATTTCCCATATTTAATGGCTTCATCGACGAAGTCTTCCAGCGTATCCATGGAGTATGTACTAATTTTAATAAGATAACTGTATTGACCGGCTAACCGATGGCATTCCAGAACTTCCGGATGGCTCAAGCTAAATTGATAAAAGTCCTTGCATCTATCCGTTTCGAATAATATGAATGCCGTAATGCTCCTATCAAGTTTTTCAAGTGATATTTCCGTTTTATATCCCTTTATCACTCCGCTTTCCTCTAATTTATTGACACGTTCTTTCGTTGCTGGAGCCGTTAAGGAAACTTCATGTGCCAGTTCTTTCATGGACATGCGCCCATTATTCTCTAGCAAGGAAAGTATTTTTTTATCCGTTCGATCCAATTCGATCGCCCCCCACTTTTTATTATTAATAGAATCCTTTCAAATACATTATAAAATAAAAAGAAATGAGATGAATACGTAATTAATTGCATGTATTAAGGGATTTGCTTTTTATATAATTAATTCAAATATAAATAAGGGGATGCTTTCATGAAAAAAGTATTGATGCTGCTATCCAATGGATTCGAAGCGGTTGAAGCAAGTGTGTTTACAGATGTATTGGGTTGGAATAAATTAGAGGGTGATGGCACCACTGACTTGGTTACGGTGGGACTTCACGAACAATTGAAATGCACATGGAATTTCATCGTGCAGCCCGAACTGACCCTCGATAAAGTGAACATTGATGACTTCGATGCTTTGGCCATTCCAGGAGGTTTTGAAGAAGCCGGTTTCTATGAGGATGCCTATGATCAGAGGTTTCTTGATGTGATCAAGCATTTTCATAATAGGAACAAAATCATAGCAACCATTTGTGTAGGTTCT
This sequence comes from Peribacillus sp. NPDC096448, assembly GCF_044762675.1. NCBI lineage: Bacteria > Bacillati > Bacillota > Bacilli > Caryophanales > Bacillaceae > Peribacillus > Peribacillus sp. NPDC096448. Next base: position 470,557 of record NZ_JBIWEU010000003.1, read on the forward strand.
CTTCCACTAGGAAAAAGCGGGATCTTGAATGGAAGAAAGGCCACAACATACAACCATCCAACCAGTAAGAGACAAGGGCAGCTAAAAGAGTTTGGTGCGGTTGTCGTGAACGAACCGATTGTCGTCACGGACAATATCATTACATCCTACAATCCATCCACAGCTTTCGATGTTGCCTTTACGCTCTTGGAAATGCTCACTTCAAAAGATAATTGTGAACATGTGAAGGAATTGATGGGTTTCCATTAAGAATGTCTTCGAAACCTACACGATCTGATGTTATTTGGATGTTAAATTCCACTCCAGGCATTCGCTTATCCAGAGGCGGTCTTGCTTGCGCCTCCCGGGGTCTCCCTAGACGAGCTTTTCTAAGCAGGAGTCTCGTACCTTCCGTGTTTTCAACTAAAAAAACTGTAGACAAAACTCACTTTTCTTCGAGTTTGTCTACAGTCTGGGGTTCCGAGTGAATTCGGAACCTGTTTTACGTTATTTCCAATAAGCCAATGAACGGGTTTTCATGGATTCACGGAACTGTTTTGTTGATTCTGGCAGGGCTTTATTCTTTGCATAATCGATGATGACACCATACTGGCGAATGACATCGAGACTATCCAGCTCGCCATTGACGAATTTAGCTTCCACGCTTTGTATGTTTTGCCATTGTTTGCGGTTGTTCCTGATATTTTAAGTATGCTTACACAACAATATTATTTATCAGGTGTTTCCGATGTGCCTTCCTCGCTGTTTTTGAGGTAAACTTCAGAAATTCCATTCATACCTTCCATTAGCTGCGCTTTAGTATATTCCATACTGCCAACCAGTTTATGAAGCTTCTTATCATTGTTCTCTTCTGTAAGTTTAGATTCTGAATCAGTCACATTTTTTCACCTCCATCATTTAGGGTGGCAAATCAAGATGGAAATATGTATGACAGGCGTCGATGGTAGACACCCTCTTAAAGTCCACTTTAGGTAAAAACAGGTAACTTTCATTAAAATCCGTATTTCTAATAAGCAGGAAAAGATTATTTTATGAATCTTTTTTAAAAAATCAGCTGTTTTCAAGCCACTAAAGGGATATACTATAGTTTAGCTTTTATTACATTTTTGTTAGTATTTTTTCTTGTCACACATTGTGTAATATTTTACAAGTTTTTCTAATTACATCAACAAAATGCTTATTGCAAAGGAGAATTGGATATGTCAGAAACGATTACCCAATCACAAACTGAACAACTTAATGCCCGCCAAAAACAATTAGATGTACTGGACCAGTTATTAAAGCCTGAGGTTCAGGAATCATTGAACACTTTAGTCGAGCAGTTACCAAAACTAACTGAGTTAGTGAATATTTTAACAAAGTCTTATGATTTCGCTCAATCGGTTGCGACTGATGATGTGTTGAAAAATGATACGGTCAGCGCCATTTCGGAGATCGCGACACCTGTAGTCCATTCAGTGAAAGGGCTTGCCGCTAATGCCATCGAAGCTAAGGATCGTGCTGAAGCAAATAATGATGTGATCGGTCTTTTTGGTCTGTTAAGGATGATGAAAGATCCGCAAGCACAAAAGCTTTTCCGTTTCGCCCAGGCTTTTCTTGAAGTCTCTGCAGAACGTAAAAACCAAAAATAATTTGATAACTTTCAATCAGTAAGGACGGGGGATTAACTATGTCAAAACAAATCGTCATCTTAGGTGCAGGTTACGCAGGATTGCTATCTGCCTTATCCGTACGTGAATATTATAATAAAGATGAAGTGCAGGTTACAGTGGTGAACCAATTTCCAACGCACCAAATCATCACCGAATTGCACCGTCTTGCAGGCGGTTCCATTTCTGAACAAGCCGTTTCCATTCCGTTGGAAAAGCT